>CAMOVV010000039.1 GCA_946627685.1 uncultured Bacteroidales bacterium | reverse complement strand
GTCGGAAGAAGCCTTGGCGGCGCTGTAGGGGCTATGGGGCTGGTACTTCACGTCTTCCGTGAAAAACTTCTCCCCGTAGGCGAGATGGTGGCTGCCGCTGGACGCCTTGGTGGTGAAAGGAGGGTCTATTCCCTCGGGATGGGTCATTTCCAGGGCCCCATACACCTCGTCGGTGGAGATATGGTAGAAAAGTTTTCCCTCGTAATCGCCGTCCCAGCAGACCTTTGCGGCCTGCAGAAGACTCAGGGTACCCATCACGTTGGTCTTGGCGAAGGTGAAAGGGTCCTTTATGGACCTGTCCACATGGCTCTCGGCCGCAAGGTGGATGATTCCGTCCACCCTTTCCTCTTTCATCAGGGCCAGAACTCCTTCGAAATCACAGATATCCATCTTCACGAACCGGTAGTTCGGCCTGTCTTCCACATCCGCGAGGTTGGCAAGGTTGCCGGCATAGGTGAGTAAATCGAGGTTGATTATCCTGTATTCAGGATACTTGTTCACGAACAGCCTCACCACATGGGAGCCGATGAACCCGGCGCCTCCGGTGATGATTATTCTTCTTTTATATTCCATTAAATCAACTATTTCGATTCAGAAAGATTCTTTGCTTCGCCCTTCGGCAAGCTCAGGGCAGGCTTCAGTATGACAGGGCCGGCATCCTCGCCCCGTCGGCGCTGTCGCAGACATAGGCTCCGTAACGTCCTTCCATCGCAGGGAAGGCCTTGAGGTACTCTTCGCCGACCTTGCGGCAGACGCTCTCCTCGAAAGAGGGGTCGATAAGGGCCATGCAGCAACCCTTGAACCCCGCCCCGCAGAACCTTCCGCCGTAAATACCGTCGGTCTGCGTCATAATCTCATAAAGCTTGATCTGTTCCGGGGCGCCCGACTCCCAGTTGCAGATGCTGCTCCGGCCCGAGGCGAATGAAAGCCTGCCATACTCCTCTATGTCTCCCCTTCTCCAGGCCTCGGCCCCCTTTTCCACCCTCTCGAACTCGGTGTACCAGTGCTCGCAGCGCCTGGCCCAGGGCGCGGGAAGGCGGTCCTTGTGCCTCTCATACACCTCCCGGGGCACTTCGCGGGCCATCGCTTCCGCGAATTTCCCGTACTCCATTCCCTCGAAAGCCTGCAGGGCGTACACTCCCGCCCGGAGTTCGTCCACCCTCATGTTGAATTTCGACCCGGCCAGGCTGTGCTCCAGCCCGGAAAAGAAGATAGCAATCCGGAAAGGCTTCATCACCGGGCTGCGGGGAATGAGTTCGTAGCTGCCGTCAGCGGTGTCAAGGTAAAGCAGATGGTCCTTCTTGCTCAGGGTTTCGCAGCTCTGGTCCAGCTTTCCGACATTCACCCCGACATAGTTCTTTTCCGCCTCAAAGGCGACGTCTATAAGTTCGCTTTCAGTCAGTTCTATGCCGTTAATCCGGCAAAGGGCCTCGAGAAAAGAGATTATGACGGCGGCGCTGGAGGAAAGTCCCCCGATGGGAAGGCTGCCCTCGATGACCCCGCAGATGCCGAGGTTCAGCTTGTGCCTCCGGGCGAGCATCAGGGTCGCTCCGCGGAGGTAGTCGGCCCAGTCGTCCTGTTTGCGGGAAGGGACGGAAGCGATGTGCCACTGGGCCCTCTTCGGAAACTGGAGGGAGGTCATCTCCACCACGCCGTTCTGCTTGGGAGCATAGGCGATGTGGATGCCCTTGTCAATGGCAAAACCCGTAATTTTCCCGAGGTTATGGTCGGAATGGGCGCCGATGGGGCAGACCCTGTAGGGACAGAAGGCCAGCCCTTCCGGGTCGCGGCCGTATATCCCGTAAAATTTTTCTGTACAGAGCATCTATTATCGAGAAAAACAAATCCCTGGCTCCCCGAACACTATTTAAGACACTATTGTTCAGGCAGTTACACGCTTAAAAGAATAAAAACAGCCGGAACAGTCAATAAATTGCCCGTCAGGATTATTCCTAAAGTATGCAAATATAGCACTTATTCTTGAATTTTACGGTTTTTCGACACCATATAATTGCAAACATCGTCGGAAAAATGATTATCTTGCGGCCCGAAAACGAAACTTATCAGATTATTTATGCAAGGACTCATCAACAAAGAAAGGCTCTTCTCGACGCCCACCCCCATCTGGTACTACGACATGTCCCTTTTCCGCCGCACGGTGGACGCCGCGGTGAAGGCCGCCGGGGAGAACGGAATCATCATACACTACTCCATCAAGGCCAACAGCGAACCCCGCCTTCTCGCCTATATGAGAGAGAAGGGACTGGGCGTGGACTGCGTCAGCGGAAACGAAGTCAAATACGCCATAGCCCAAGGGTTTGAACCGGAAAAAATCGTGTTCGCCGGAGTCGGCAAAAGCGACGAGGAAATCCTCTCTGCAATAAGCGCGGGCATCGGTTCATTCAACTGCGAATCCATCGAAGAACTCGCTGTGATAGAAGAGCTTGCGGCAGCCAACGGGCTCCGGGCCAACGTCTCTCTCCGAATCAACCCGGAGGTGGACGCCAAGACCCACAAGTTCATGACCACCGGCCTTGAAATGGACAAGTTCGGCATCCCGAAAAAAGACCTCGCCCGCGTCGTTGAAATCCTCACCCGCAGTTCCCACATCAATTTCAAGGGCCTGCATTTCCACATCGGCTCACAGATTACCGACGTGGAAAACGTCTTCACCAACGAGTGCATCAGCGCCAACGGCATCGTGGCCTTCTTCGAGGAAAACGGTTTCCCGGTGGAGAACATCGACCTCGGCGGAGGCCTCGGAATTGACTACTACAACCCTGACAGCCACGACATTCCGGAGTTCGACCTCTGGTTCGGGACAATCAGGGAACGCCTCAAGACCAGGCCCGGACAGAAGGTTCACGTAGAGCCGGGAAGGGCCCTCGTCGCCCAGTGCGTATCCCTCCTCTCCAGGGTGATTTTCGTCAAGGAGGGCGAAAACAAGACCTTCGTCATCCTGGACACCGGCATGAACGACCTCATCCGTCCGGCCCTCTACCACGCCTACCACAAAATCGAAAACCTGACGGCCTCTTCCGAAAGGCTGATGGTCTATGACGTGGCCGGCCCCATCTGCGAGAGCGCCGACGTGCTGGCCGTGGACCGCGTCCTGCCCGTCACAAAGCGTGGCGACATCCTGGCCATCCGCAGCGTAGGGGCCTACGGAGCCGTCATGTCCAGCCGCTACAACATGCGCGACCCCGCCAGGGTAGTTTTCTCTGACGATTTGTAAAATACAAAGGATTGTACTCTATCCGTAAAACTCCTTGTCCCAGCGGGCGAAGGCGCGCAGGCCGCCCCGGAGAGGAGTGGCCGGCTTGAAGCCGTAATCCCTCTCGAGGGGAGCGGTGTCGGCATAGGTGACGGGGACGTCTCCCGGCTGCATCGGAACAAGTTCCTTATGGGCCTCGAAATCGTAGTCGGGCGGAAGGATTCCCGCGGCGATGAGTTCCTGCTGGAGGATATCGACGAAATCCAGAAGGTTTTCGGGAGAGTTGTTGCCGATGTTATAGACATTGTAAGGAGGCACGGGAAGTCCGTCCTCGCCTTTTCGCCGCTCGGGGGCTCCCTGCATGATTCTCACCACGCCCTCCACGATATCATCCACGAAAGTAAAGTCCCTCAGGCAGTTGCCATAGTTGAAAATTTTTATTTTCTCTCCTCGGACAAGCTTGTCGGTAAAGCCGAAATAGGCCATGTCGGGGCGGCCGGCGGGACCGTACACCGTAAAGAAGCGAAGTCCGGTGCTGGGAATGTCGTAGAGCTTGGAATAGGCGTGGGCCATCAGTTCGTTGCCCTTCTTGGTGGCGGCATAGAGGCTCACGGGGTTGTCCACCTTGTCGTCGGTGGAATAGGGAACTTTCTTATTGGAGCCGTAAACACTTGAGCTGGAGGCATACACGAGATGTTCTACGCCGGAGTACCGCTCGTATGAATGACGGCAGGCCTCGAGGATGTTGTAGAAGCCGACAACGTTGGACTTGATATAGGCGTCGGGGTTTGTGATGCTGTATCTGACCCCGGCCTGGGCGGCGAGGTTCACGACCACGTCCGGCCGGTATTCGGAAAAGATGCCGTCCACCGCATCCTTGTCGGCGATGTCCCCCTCTATGAAACGGTATTTGGTCCCCGAAGGTCTCAGGCTCTCCAGTTCCTTGAGCCTGAACTCCTTGATGGACACGTCATAATAGGGATTCATATTGTCGATTCCCACGACCGAAGCCCCGGGGAAATCTTTGAAAAGCCTTTTTACGAGGTTGGCGCCGATGAATCCCGCCGAACCGGTGACCAGGACGGTCTTGTTATCTAGGTTTATCTTCTGCATCTGTCATTCTGAACAAAGTGAAGAATCCCGTAAAGAATCTTCCTTCAATTTTTTTGCGAAGATAATCAAATATTTTCTATCTTTGCAGTCCTGTTTCCACGAGTTGGAAGCAATAAGGTAATTATTAACTATTTAAACAGATTCACAATGGCTGTTAAAATTCGTCTTCAGCGCCACGGAAAGAAGAATTTCGCATTCTTCCACATTGTCGTGGCCGACACCCGCGCACCTCGCGACGGTCGTTTCATCGAGCAGATCGGCACCTACAACCCCAACACCAACCCTGCCACCATCACCATCAACGAGGACAGGGCTCTTGCTTGGCTCAACGTAGGAGCGCAGACCACCCTCGTTACCCGCAGGATTCTCTCCTACGAAGGAGTTCTCCTTCGCAAGCACCTCGCCGGCGGAGTTGCCAAAGGCGCTTTCTCCCAGGAAGTTGCCGACAAGAAGCTCGCCGACTGGAAAGCTCAGAGGGATGCCAAGATCGAGGCTAAGAAGCAGGGTATCACCCACGATGCCATCGAGAAGGCCAAAGCTGCGAAAGAGGCTGAGTCCAAGGTAAATGCCGCCAGGGCCGAAGCTCTCGCAAAGAAGAAAGCTGAACTGGAGGAGGCCGCCCGCAAGCAGGCCGAGGAAGAAGAGGCCGCCAAGAACGCCGCCGCCGCTGAGGCTGCAGCAGAGGCCGCTCCCGCCGAGGAGGAAGCTCCCGAGGCATAAAAATGTCCGGGGACTGGCAAAAAGCAGGCAGGGTCCTCAAATCCAACGGCCCGGACGGAGAGCTTCTTGCAAGTTTTCCCGAAGGGATGCCTTCACAGGCTGAAAACATGGAACCGGTATTCATCGAATTCGATGGACTGCCGGTTCCCTTTTTTATCATGTCCGCCAAGCCGCGCGGAGGAAAATTCATCATCCGCCTGAGCGACGTCCGCTCCTTCGAAGATGCCGAAGAGCTTGCAGGAAAGGATATTTTCATCCCCCGAGAAGAGGAGGACTTCAATGACGACGGCTCACTTCCCGACCTTGAAGACCTTGAAGGCTGGGGCGTCGAAGACGGTGACGGCCATCCACTCGGGGAAATAACCGGATATGAAGACATTCCGGGCAATCCCTGCATCTATCTCAAAACCGCAGCCGGGGAAGTTCTCGTCCCCCTGCACGAAGATTTCATCCTGACCTTCGACCCTCACGGGAAGAAAATCAGGATGTCACTGCCCGAAGGCCTTATCTAAGAAAGGATTTACCGTCAGTAGGTTATCTCAATCTGACCCACGATATCATCCACGCACACGTAGCGCGGGGTGCCTTCTTTCGTGGATTTGAGGGAGAATTTCATGGAGTCGGCGGAAGCGATGGGGGCCAGGTTGACCTCCTTCCACTCCCTGACAATGACGGGAACATCGCTTCTGTAGTCGGCAAGGTAAACTTCCACCTGGCCGATCTGCAATTCTCCGGAAAACCCCGTGATGGTGAGAAGGAAATAGTCTCCCGGTCCGAACTTGTCTTTTCCGTAGAGGATGGAATTCACCACGGCATTGGTGTTATTGACATACAGGAGCTTCTGGGTGATTGTAGATGTACCGGGCACATACATTTTAAGGGCCGGACCGAGAGTCGCTGAGCCGCTGTCGTAAAAGACACCGAAAGCCCTGGACCCGCCGACTCCGCCGCCGCCGCTGAAGACGGCCATATCCTTGGAGACATGATCTTCGGCAGTGACCCTGTCCTTGCACATGGATGCCGCCCAGCCCCCGAGAAGTTTCCCCTCGGAAGTCTCGGAAGACAGGGATACTATATCGGAGAAGTAAAATCCATTGGATGAAATGTAAACGCTGTCGGAGTTGAAATTGTTCCTTGAAATGCCCATGTAAGGGTCTCCCGGCTCGAAAGATATCTCATACTGCTGGGAGAATTTCGATTCCTGCTTGCCGAAACAGGAAGACACAGCGAGGGCCACGAAAGCCAGGCCGACAAAAACAAAAAATCTTTTCATAGTCAATTAATCTTCCAAAAAATAAATCTTATACCTCGATCCTGGCGACAAAGGCGGCCGGACCGGTGAGAGCCACGCCGCGGAAAACACCGCCCGGAGCGGAAGTGAAAGACACGCTCAAACGGTCCCTGCGGGCCTGCACCTGCGTTTCATGCTCCCCAGGGGTTCCTTTCGCCAGAATAAAGGCACCAAGGGCGGAAGCCACAATTCCCGTGCCGCAGGCAAGGGTCTCCCCCTCGACTCCTTTCTCGTACGTCCTCACATTCAGCGCATCCCCCTTCCACTCAATAAAATTCACATTCGTCCCCAAAGGGGCGAACAGAGGGTCATACCTCAGTTTCCTACCCTCATTGAATACATCGGTTTCTTCAATCCCTGACACAGGAATGACAAGATGGCGGGTGCCGGTGTCCATGAACACCCCGCCGGCGATTCTTTCATACCCGGCGACATCCTTCATCCCGAGCCGCACGGTCTTCACCTTTCCTTCACGGGAAAGGATTTCTCCCTCGTGGGGGCCGTCCGGGGCAATAAAACGGAAACTCTTGATTCCCAGGTCGTCGGCGAAGGCCACGACGCAGCGTCCACCGTTCCCGCACATCATCCCGCCTGACCCGTCCGGATTGAAAAACTCCATGGAAAAATCATAACCGGAGGAGTTCCCGAGCAGGATGACCCCGTCAGCTCCGATGCCGTAATGCCTGTCGCAGAGGCTTTTCACCGCCTCCGCATCCGGACCGGGCCGCCCGTCCCTGACGTCAGCCAGCAGGAAATCGTTCCCCGCGCCCTGATATTTATAAAGGATCATTTCAATTTTTCTTTTATGAGCTTACCCAGCAGGGCGACACCCTCGCGGATGCGTTCCGCCGTCATAAAGGAGAAATTCAGCCTCATCGTGTTGCGTCCGAGGCCGTCGCTGCGGAAGAAATTCCCCGCCACATAGGCCACTCCCTCATCCAGGGCGGTGTCGTAAAACTCCACTGCGTCAAAACCTTCCGGAAGCGTCAGGAAGAGGAAAAGACCGCCTTCGGGATGGGTCCACACGACTCCTTCAGGCATATTCTCCTCCAGGGCTTCCAGCATCACGTCCCTCTTTTTCCTGTAAAGGTCGCGGCTTTTCGCGAGGTTGGCATCCAGCCTTCCGGACCCCATGAATTCGGCCGCAAGATACTGGTCGAAAACCGGAGGACAAAGGTCCAGGCTCTGCTTGCAAACATAGATAGGGTCGAGAAGCTGCGGGGCGGCGATTATCCAGCCGAGACGGAACCCGGGGGCGAACACCTTCGAGAACGACCCGAGATGGAGGGTTCTCTCCGGGGCAAGGGAGTAAATGGTGGGGAGGGATTCCCCCTCGTACCTCAACTCCCTGTAAGGACTGTCCTCGACGATGAGAAAGTCGTATTTCCGGGCAAGGGCGACGATTTCCTCCCTCTCCGGCAGGGAAAGGGTCTCACCGGAAGGGTTCTGGAAGTCGGGAATGGAATAAAGGAATTTCACCTTCTTTCCTTCGGCCAGAACCTTCTCTATTTCAGCCTCATACCTTCCTTCGCCAACCCCATGGACATCGGCCCGGTAACTCTTGAAAGACTGAAGGGCTCCGAGGTAGGTGGGGCGGGAGGTGAGGATGACTTCGCCGGGATTGACGAAGACCCTGGTACAGACGTCTATACCCTGCTGGGAGGATGTGGTGATCTGGACCCTCTCCACCGGGACGCCGTACCGCGCGGAAATAACTTCCCTCAGCTCAGGCACCCCCTGGGTGGCCCCGTACTGGAAGGCCTTAGCCCCGTATTTGTCTATGACGCTGGAAGTCAGTTCCCTGATATCCTCGAGGGGGAAGGTGTCCGCGGAAGGATAGCCCCCGGCCATCGAGTATATCTTATTCAGATCCACCCGTTTGA
>CAMOVV010000038.1 GCA_946627685.1 uncultured Bacteroidales bacterium | reverse complement strand
AAACGGCCTCAAACGTGGCTGAACTTAGCCCAACGCCCCGTTCGTCCACGAAAACCGCCGGAAACCGTGGCCGAGTTTTCCCCAAAAGGCAGAACAAGGTAAAGAACCGGGCCGATATTCAAGAAAAATGCTTATCTTTGCACCGAATTAATTCACAAAGGATATGAATCTCAGAAACATCAAGAAAGACATCGAATATGTGCTCGGAGCTTTTCTCGAGGATTGCTCCCTTGTCGCCACCGTCAATGCAAACGCTGACGAGAACGCTCTCGAGGGCCTTTTCGAGGAGGCAGTGGCTCTGTTCAACACCCTGAAAGACCGTGCGAATGCGAAGGGTCTTAAAAGGACGGATTTCGCCCAGATTCGCAAGGACCTCCTTGTGGAATCCGACAAGCTGTACGAAAAACTCAGCCAGGTTGTCAAGGAAGCCGTTGAGCCCAAGGCCTAGTAAAAGTAGTCTGTTGGGGTATTAGCTCAGTTGGTAGAGCGCCAGGTTCGCAATCTGGAGGTCAGGGGTTCGACCCCCCTATACTCCACAAACAACGCTGTAAATAAGCTTATTACTGTAATTACGCATAAACTTGCCATGTTTATGCGTAATTTTTTTAACTCGAGCAGCAACGACGACGCTTTCGGCCTCCAAAGCCCGCGACGCCTGGATGCTATAGCCCCGGATATGTTTTAGTCTTGCGCTTCGCGGGAGGCGAGGGTGGCGACGAGGTCGTCGAGGGTTGAGAAGATGGAAGGGATGGTCGCAGGGGAGACTGAGGGGCAGGCTGCCACGGCGCTGACGCATTCGGGTACGGCCGCGGCCTTCTTTTCCAGTTCCTTCCCCTTTTCCGTCAGGGACACGATAATCTGGCGGCCGTCGCCTTTCCCCTTGTCCCTTTTTACAAGCCCGTCCGCCTCCATCCTTTTCAGAAGGGGAGTGGCCGTGTTCGTTTCGAGATAGAGCCTTTTCGCGATGTCGTTAACACGCTGGCAGTCCTTTTCCCAAAGCACCATCATCACCAGATACTGCGGATAGGTCAGCCCTATCTTCGACAGGAACGGATGGTAGGCCTTGGTGATAAGGCGCGAGGCGGCGTACAGCCTGAAACAGAGTTGGTTGTCAAGGGATAGCTGGGGAAGCATATTGGCGGGGCTTTGAAATTGTAGTAAGTTCGTTCTATATACTCGGAAATGCGGTTTGACCTGCTTTGCAAACCAGTTCTGCAGGCCGGTGGCATAGGACTGGAGGGTCTTGATGGAAAGTTCTTTGTTTATAACAAATGGTTTTATGTTGCTAAATTATATCGTTCACGACACAAATATAGAGACTTTTATTATCCCTTGCAAGGGATTTTGGTTTTTTTTTTGTAGATTGTGCCTTCAGCACAAGTGTGTGATGGACTTTTAAAATTTAACCTGAGTGATTCATGAAAAGATTTTTAATTTCAGCATGTTCCTTAATTGCTGCTATATCAATTAGTTGTACCCTTGCTTCCGCGCAGGGTAAATCTTCTCTCACCGCCAAACAGATTGTCGAAAAGATGTCCGCCCAGCTGGAAAGGACTACGACTGAAGGGTTTGAAATAGACCTTAATTTAAAAATGCCCATAGTGGGCCTCATCCGCTCCCACATCATGTCTCTCGGCAAAAAGAGCATGATGGAAATTGAATCGAAGGACAACAAGGCCAGGACGTGGTACGACGGTACCACGAAATGGGATTATGACTTCAAGGAAGGGACGCTCACCATATCGGAGGATACGAGTGCCGACCAAAACGGCGAGGGGCAGATAGCTCCGATCAAGGAGGTCGGGAACGGCTACAAGCTTTCCATTGCCGGGGAGACTCCCACGACGTGGAAAATACATTGCAAGAAGGAAAAGTCCAATCCTGACAAGGACGCTCCCGAGCAAATCGACTTCACCGTCTCGAAGGAAACGTTCCTGCCCGTTTATTTCGGAGGGAAAAAGTCTTTCGTGACGCTGAGCTTCGAGAACATGAAAATCGGCGTCTCCGAGGAGAGCGTGACCTTCAATCCCGCCGATTACCCCGATGCCAGAATAATTGACAAAAGATAGTTGACACAACGGTTTGTATTCATTTAAAGATTGAGTGATATGAAAAAGATTCTTATTGTTTTGCTTGTCGCCGTCCTCGGAGTCTTCCAGGCCCACGCCCAGAAGGCCAAGATGCCCGTTGTGGACGAAATCGCCCAGGTGGAGGATTCGGACGGAAATATCGTCTGCGCGGTGTTTTCTGTCAAAAAAGACGGAGCTACGCATTATTACCTTGATGCGGGGAACCTCGGAGTAGGCAACGATGTCATCCAGATAGGCGTTGACCCGCTCTTCAAACTTTATATCCCCCTCGGACAGACCGTCAACGAGGCGATTGAGACCATGGAGGAACTCAGGGACAGGTATAAGGCCGACAACGGGAGCAGCATCGAGAAGGAGGGCAACCTCGCCCCGTTCCTTCCGAACGGAGATGTTGAGACTGTGAAGATTACCACCCGCAAGGGCATTCTTGGCAAGAGCCTTGAGTTCTCCCTTCAGAGGGACGGGTACATCCGCGCCAACTTCATTGCCAAATCCGATTTCGGCAATCTCCTGACCAACTTCAAGCTGAACCGCAAATGGCTCGCCAAGCACGAACAGTGATGAGAAAGACCGCCCTCCTGTTTGCCTGCCTGCTGATAAGCTGCGGCTCATTGTCGGCCCAGAAGGTCGTTGACAATTTCCTGCGCCGGTTCGACGCGCCCGAGAAAGGCCGTACGGTATTCATGCCCAAGGGGTGCTATGCCTATGGAATGGGGGCGTCCTTCCGCAGTTTCTCCGCTTCGGGGGACGATGCGGGGGAAGGCTATTCCATCCTTTCGATTCTGAACATCGGAAACGGAAATCTCAATATCTGGAGCGTTTCTCCGGGGATTTCGTGGTTCATCGCCGATGACGTTTCCATCGGATTCAGGATTGATTACAGCGGGTACAGGGTGAACACCAACCTCCAGCTTGACTTCAGGGACGTTCTCGGCGATGATGACCCCGAATATAACGTCCAGATTTCGAGCCGTCACATGCTCCGCCATGTGGGAGGCCTTTCCTTCACCTCCAGGTGGTACCGCTCGTTCTTCGGCAGCAAGACCTTCGGAGTCTTCGGGGAGGCCCGCGTGTTCGGCAATTACGGACTCATCAAATCCCATCCGCTGAAGGAGGATGTGACAAAGTTCCGCACTTCCCGGGTGATATCCGCCGGGGTGAAAATCGCCGGCGGGGCCTGCGTCAAGCTCCGGGACAACAACGCGCTCACCGTCAGCATCCCCCTCGTGGGCGCAGCCCTGAACCACACCCGCCAGAAAAAGGAATCGGACGGGAGAATCGGGAATGCGAGGATGACTTCTTTCAACATTTCCCGCAACGTGGACCTCTTCGGCATCCAGGTGGGTTATGTCCACTACGTGGAGCCCAAACGCAAGTAGGGCTGCGGAATGTAATGAAAACAAAAAAATCAGGGACTTGCGTAAGTCTCTGATTTTCTTTTAGTGAGGCTTAGCAGATTTGAACTGCTGACCTCTTGCCTGTCAAGCAAGCGCTCTAAACCAACTGAGCTAAAGCCTCGGGTTTCGGGTTGCAAAGATAAATATTATTTTTCGAATTGCAAGTATTTTTATAAATGCTTATTTTTAAGTAATTTTGTGGGATTATTGTTAGGACGGTATGACTCTGCTCATTATATATCTTCTGCTGACCATGGGAATTTCCTTCCTGTGCTCGTTGCTGGAGTCGGTTCTTATGTCCACGCCGATTTCCTATATTTCCATGAAAGAGGAAGAAGGCGACAAGAACGCAATTCTTTTCTCGAAGATGAAGCAGGACCCTGACCGCCCCCTCAGCGCCATCCTCTCCCTCAACACGATTGCCAACACCCTCGGCGCCGCCGCGGTCGGCCACCAGGCCACCCTGCTCACCGGAGACCACTGGTTCGGCATCGTGAGCGCCGCGATGACCGTCCTTATTCTCGTTTTCTCCGAAATCGTCCCCAAGACCATAGGCACCTCCCATTGGAAGAACCTGCTGTGGCTTTCGAAGGTGATGCAGTTCCTCGTGTGGCTCCTCTATCCCGTCGTATGGCTGATAGACAAGCTCCACAACACCATCTCCGACGAGGAGCCGGACACGACGATTTCCCGTGAGGAAGTGTCGGCCATGGCCAATATCGGCGAGGAGGAAGGCGTCCTCGACAACAACGAGAACAAGATAATCCAGAACATAATCCGCCTGGACGGCATCAAGGCCTATGACGTGATGACCCCCCGCGTGGTCGCCGCCATAGCCTCGGAGAACATGACCCTCAAGCAGTTCTACCGCCAGGAAGAACTCTCCCACAACTCCCGTATCCCGGTGTACAGCGACTCCCCGGAATTTATCACGGGCTATGTCCTCCGCTATGACGTCCTCGAGAACCTTGCCGAGGACAAGTTCGATATGAGGCTGAGGACCATAAAGCGGAAAATCGCGGCCTTCCACGAAGAAACTTCCGTGGGAGACATCTGGGAGAGCCTGCTCAAGACGAAAGACCAGATTGCCCTTATCATCGACGACTACGGCTGTTTCCAGGGGATAATCACCCTCGAGGATATCATGGAAACGATTCTCGGAATGGAGATTATCGATGAGAACGACACCGTCACCGATATGCAGCAGTACGCCAGGGAGAGATGGCGCAAGCGCAAAAACCAATACAAGCAGATTGTCCTTCCGGAAGATACGGAAGACGATGACAAGTAGTTTTTTACCGCCCTCAGCGAAATGATACTGTCGGTATTGTCCATATCATTGTTCAGCGAATACGCCCTCCTTTTCATGTCGGTGCTCGTGTTCGTGGCTCTTCTTATGACGAAGGTCGGGTACAGGTTCGGAATCCCTTCCCTGCTGTTGTTCCTTGTCCTCGGCATCATCGCGGGCAATGACGTAATCGGCGTCAATTTCGACAATTACACCCACGCCCAGGTGATAGGGGAGATGGCGATGTCCGTCATCCTCATTTCCTCCGGCCTTGAGACGGATTTGAAGCTGGTGAGGCCCGTGATGAAGCAGGGGCTCCTCCTTTCCACGGTCGGAGTCCTTCTGACAGTGGCGTTTACCGCCACATTCATCTTCTTCCTCCTCGGGAAAGGGACCTCCATGCCGGTGCCGATGACAGTCGCCGTCAGCATCCTTCTGGCTTCGGTCATGTCTTCCACCGACTCCGCTTCCGTGTTCTCGCTTTTGAGGAACAGCCGTCTGAGGCTGAAGGAGAACATCGGTTCCGTCCTGGAGGTGGAATCGGGAAGCAACGACCCCCTCGCCCACATAATGACCATCCTTATGGTGGGAGTGGTGACGACGCTGCAGGCCGGATATGACGCCGGCACCGGGGTGTCCGGGGGGAACCTCGCCCTCACTTACGGCTTGAAACTGCTCCGGGAAGTGGCTCTCGGCGCGATTGTAGGCTACGTTATCGGGAAGGCGACCCTTTTTCTGTTCCGTTCCCTCACCCTCAACGGCGGCGCCCTCTGGAGCATAATGATTCTCACAATCGGCTTTTTCTCCTACGGGTCGGCCTCTGCCATCGGCGGCAGCGGCCTTCTCGCCATATACACCGCCTGCATCATCATGGGCAACGATTCCAAGATGCCCTACAAGAAGGATGTGCTGAAGTTCATGGACGGCATCACCTGGCTCGTGGAGCTTCTTATGTTCCTTATGCTGGGCCTTCTTGCCAATCCGGGCAGGTTCCCCGTCGTGTTCCTTCCCGCCGCGGCCGTGGCCCTTTTCATGATGCTGGTGGCCCGTCCGCTGAGCGTCTTTGTCACCCTCGCCCCGTTCAAGGGCCTGTCTTTCAGGGGAAAACTCTTCATCTCCTGGGTGGGCCTCAAGGGTGCCGGTCCCATCCTTTTCGCCGTAGCCCCCGTCGTCGCGGGGATTCCCTGGGCGGACAGGATTTTCGATTTGGTGTTCGTCGTCACCCTTCTTTCCCTCATCATTCAGGGAATGACGCTCACTCCGGCTTCCAAGCTGCTGAAAGTGAGCATTGACGAGGCTCCCGCAGTGGATACCCTGGGCATGGAAATCCCCGAGGAACTCGGCGACATCACGAACTACACCATCAAGGAAAAGGACCTGGAAAAGGGGAACACCCTCAGGGACCTTCACCTCCCCCACGGCATCAGGGTAATAATGGTGAAAAGGGGAGATTATTACATCGCCCCCCACGGTAGCCTTGTCCTCAAACCGGACGACATGATGGTCATCCTCATTTCCGACCATACGGAAGAAAACATACCTGAAGAATTACAGTAAATAGCTGACAATATGGGCAATGCAAAACTAGAGACGTCATTTCTGGACAAGGCGGTCCATTTCGCGGTGGACGCCCATGCCGGCACCGAGCGCAGGGGCAAGGGATATCCCTACATAGTCCATCCCCTCGAAGCTCTTTCCATCGTGGCGACGATGACCTCCGACCAGGAACTCCTCGCCGCGGCCGTCCTCCATGACACCGTGGAAGATACCGACGTGACCATCGAGGACATCCGCGCCGCTTTCGGAGACAGGGTGGCCCATATCGTAGAAGAGGAGTCGGACAAGTTTACCGAAGGCGTCAGCGAAGAGGACAGCTGGCAGGACCGCAAGCAGGCGGCCATCGACCGTATCGCGGCGGCTTCCAGGGAGGCCAAGATGGTGGCCCTCGGAGACAAGCTTTCCAATGCCAGGGCCATCTACAGGGACTGGCTCACAATCGGGGACGAGCTTTGGAAAATTTTCCACGTGAAGGAAAAGGCCATGCACAAATGGCACTACGAAGGTCTGGCGGACAGCCTCTCCGAGCTTTCCGGCACTTTCGCCTATGAAGAGTTCAAAGATTTGGTACACAAAATATTCAATTCATGATGGAACCTGTCAAAATAGATCTTTCCGAGTATATACGCTCCGGAGAGGGCGCCAACGGGGAGAGTTATTTCCACCGCAGCGACCCCACCGTTATGCTGAAACTCAGCGCTCCATCCGCTCCCAGGGAAATTTTCATAAACGAGCTGAACCTTTCCCGCAAGGTTTTCCAGGCAGGCATTCCCGTGCCCGAGCCGGGCGACCTCGTCACCGACGGGGAGCGCATCGGCATCAGGTTCAAGCGGATTCCCGGGAAGGTTTCCTTCTCCCGCGCCGTCGGGAACAATCCGGAGAAGGTGGAGGAGTATGCCCGCCGTTTCGCCGCCCTCTGCCTCCGGCTCCACTCCATCCATGTGGACAAGAATGAGTTCGAGGATGTGAAGGCTACGGACAGGAGGCTCCTTGCCGCCAGTCCTTTCTTCTCCCCCGAGGAAAAAGAGAAAATTGCCGCCTTCATCGATGCCGCTCCCGACGGGGACGCTCCCTACCACGGAGACCTCCAGTTCAGCAATGCCGTCTTTGATTCCGAAGGAAAGGAGTATTTCATTGATTTGGGGGATTTCGGCTACGGCCATCCTTACTTCGACCTCGGAATGGTGCAGGTGTGCTGCCTTCACAGCAAGGAGGATTTCATAAAAGAGACTTTCCACATGGATAAGGCCACCTCCGTAAAGTTCTGGGAGTATTTCGTGAAGGGATATTTCGGGGACGATGCAGATGTGGAGGAAATCACCCGCCTTCTTCGCCCTTACGCCGGGCTCAAGACCCTTATAATCGAGCGTAACGCCGGCGTCTATTTCCCTGAATTCCATGCACTTTTAGATGATGTTGTGAAATGAAGGATTTTTTGAAAAAGATAAAATCGGTATCGCGCGGCCTTTGGATTATAATCACCGCCGCCGTCCTGCTGCAGCTCATTTCATGCATTCAGTATTTCTACACCAGAAGAAGTATTGAAAACGAGGCCAGGCAGCTCGCCACCATCCGGCTTGAGAACGCCAACCTTCTCGTCGAGGCCGGGATGTCTTCCATCGAATCGGCCGTGAACAACGTCTCCGGTTTCGTGAAGGGCAATCTGGAGTCGCCTGAAGTCATGCAGGGAATCGCCCGCGGCCTTCTTGAAATCAACCCGGCAATCGAAGAGACCGGAATGCTTTTCGTGCAGGGGTATTACGGCCGTGACGGAAAGCCCTTCCATCCCAATGCTTCCCGGGACAAGGAAGGACATATATCTTCAACCAATCTGGGAGAGTCAGGCTTTGACTTTTACCAGAGACCTTGGTTCAAGAATGTTGTTGAATCGGGGGAGAGCGGATGGACCGACCCCTATCTGTCCCAGACGGACGGGGAAATGATTTGCACCTATTCCACGCCCCTTCGTGACAGTTCGGGGATTATTGTGGCGGGCTTCTATG
>CAMOVV010000037.1 GCA_946627685.1 uncultured Bacteroidales bacterium | reverse complement strand
ATGCAGGAACTGGTTCAAGCACGCCGATGTCAACGCCAAGCAGGCCGCGGCCGCAAACGACACTGCAGTCGTCGAACTCACCCCGGCCCAGACCCGCAGCCGCGTCACCGCCCTCATGTTCGTATTCGCGGTGGTAATCTTCTTCTGGATGGCCTTCCACCAGAACGGCGCCACCATGACCCTCTTCGCCCGCGACTACACCCAGGCCACAGTCACAGGCGGCCTGCGCATAGGATTCAACATCTGGGCCCTCGCCCTGATAGCGGTTTCCGTTTACACCCTGTTCGGATTCTTCCAGTCTGACAACAGGCGCAGCAAGCTTATCAACGGCCTCGTCACCCTCGGCCTCTGGGGCGGAGCCTTCGCCCTCTACAAAGGAATGCCATCGATAGTTGACATCCAGCCCTCTGACTTCCAGCAGTTCAACCCCTTCTACGTGGTCGCCCTCACCCCCGTGTCGATGGCTCTCTTCGCCTTCCTCGCCAAAAAGGGCAAAGAGCCTTCCGCTCCGAGGAAAATCGGTATCGGAATGTTCGTCGCCTCCCTTGGCTTCCTCGTGCTCATCCTGGCTTCGCGCGGACTCGCTTCCCCGAAGGAACTGGGCGGCACCGTATCTCCCGACCTTGTCTCCCCGAGCTGGCTTATTTCCACCTACCTGGTGCTGACCTTCGCCGAGCTCCTGTTGAGCCCCATGGGAATCTCCTTCGTTTCCAAGGTGGCCCCTCCCAAGCTGAAGGGCGCCATGATGGGATGCTGGTTCGCAGCTACCGCCATCGGCAACTACCTGGTCTCGATTCCCGGACTGCTGTGGAACAAGGTGCCTCTCTGGGGCGTCTGGGGCCTGCTTCTGGTGCTCTGCGTAGTCTCCGGCCTGGTTATGTTCTCGATGATGAAGAAACTTGAGGCTGCGACTGCCTGATGACGGAAGAACTTCGCAGCCGGCTGCTCGAGTGGGCGGATACATACAATGACCCGGTGTGGTTCAAGGAGGATCCGCTCGCTTTTCCGAGAGATTTTGCCGGGAGGATGAAGGAGGGAAAGGCCTGCCTTCAAGACGTGGAGGTCGCGGCCGTTTTCGCCGCCCACTTCGCATGGGGACGCAGGTCCATGATAGTGAGGGACTGCGGGAGGCTCTTCGATGAAATGCAGTGGAGGCCCTTCGACTATGTGATGGGAGGAGAGTGGAGGGACGAAAACGTTTCCGTCCACCGGACGGTGAAATGGAGTGACGTCGCGGCTATATGCCGGAGGCTGAAGGATTTCTACTCGGAGGAAAAGAGTCTGGAGATTCTCGGCACCGACGGGATAAGGACAAGGATTTTCGGTCAGAAAGAAGACCCGAAGGCTCCCAACAAGAAGATAAACATGATGAGAAGGTGGATGGTCCGCAGGGACGGAAAAGTGGACCTCGGGCTATGGACGGGCACGGACCCTTCCGCCCTGCTCATTCCCCTGGACGTCCATGTCTGGGAAATGGCCTTCAGGCTGGGACTCACGGCCCGCAGGCAGAAAGACATCGTCACGGTCAGGGAAATCACGGCCGCCATGGAAGAAGTGTTCCCCGGCGACCCCTGCAAGGGAGATTTCGCCCTCTTCGGCTACGGAGTGACACATGCCTAAACTCTATATCATATCCGGCTGCAACGGCTCAGGCAAGACCACGGCTTCCTATTCGGTCCTGCCGGAGCTGCTGGATTGCAGGCAGTTCGTCAATTCCGACGAGTTCGCCAAGTCCCTCTCCCCATTCAATCCGGAAAAGGCCTTCGTGGCGGCCAGCCGCTTCATGCTCCTGAAAATCCGCCACCTCTTCAAGGCGAAGGAGGATTTCTGCATCGAAACCACCCTGGCCACAAGGTCGCTGCTGAAGATGATACGAAAGGCCCGGAAGGAGGATTACCAGGTGACAATCATTTACTTCTGGATTTCTTCACCGGAAATCGCCATCTCCAGGGTGAAGGCAAGGGTGGAAGCCGGAGGGCACAATATCGAGGAATCAACGGTGAGACGCCGCTACAACGTCGGCCTCCACTATTTCTTCCACGACTATATGCCGGAATGCGACAGGTGGATACTGGCCGACAACTCGGTGATTCCTTTCACCGTCGTGGCGGAGGGGAAACGGGACGGCGAGACCATCGTCAGGGACGGCGACAAATACGAGCGGATTCTCTCCCAGAACGCCCTTTTCGAGCAGGATATGGCCAGGACGGGAGGATACGGAGCGGAAATGAAAACGACAAACACATGATTAAAGACAAACAATACTATCTCGACACGTTCGGGGTGAAGGAGAGCGATCTGGAACTCCTTGCTGCCGAAGGACTTTCCTGCGGCGGGGACTTCACGGACATTTTCTTCGAAAACACCTCTTTCAGCAACATTCTCCTCCGCGACGGAGAGGTCACCTCAGCCCGCATGTCCCTGGACTACGGGGCCGGAATACGGGTGCTTGAAGGAGAAAAGACAGGCTATTCCTACACCGAAAACACCTCCGTGGAATCTTTGAGACAGGCCGCGAGGGCGGCCGCGAAGATAGCCATGGGCAAGGGCGGCGCCGTGGAGGTGACGCCCCGGAGCGCAGCCGCCATCCTGAAGGACGCCAGGGACAGGGCCGCCACCTACGTAACCGCGCAGGGGAACGGAGACAGAAAGGTGAGGAAATTCTTCACCGGCTCCCCCAACCCCGCCGCCGACCGCTATCCCATGCAGTCGGACTGGACGAAAGAGGACACAAAGACCCTCATATCAGTGCTTTCCAGCCTGAGGGACAAGATTTCACGGCGGGATTCCACAATAGTGAAAATCCTTGCGAGGATTTCCGGCCAGGTAACGGACGTGCTCATGTTCAACTCCTTCGGGGAGATGAAGTACGACACCCGTCCGCTTGGAGAAATTTCCACATCGGTCATTTACTCCCGCGGCGGCAGGACGGAAAACAAGACGGTGTCGAGGAGTTTCCGCTGCGGAAGCGAAATGCTGTCGGAAAGCCTTCTGGACGAGATTGCCGTCCAGGTGACATCCGGCATAGACGAAAGGTTCGAGGCCTCCAGGCCGAAAGGAGGCAAGATGCCTGTGGTGATGGGCGCCGGAGCCTCGGGGATTCTCCTCCACGAAGCGATGGGACACGCATTCGAGGCCGATTTCAACAGGAAGGGACAGTCCATATTCTCCGGCAAGATAGGGGAAAGGGTCTGCGCCAAAGGCATCAACATAGTTGACGACGGCACGATAAAAGGCAACCGCGGAGCCGTGAATTTCGATGACGAGGGGGTGCCCGGACAGAGGACCTGCATGGTTGAAGACGGCATCCTCACATCCTATCTCCACGACAGGATAAGCGCCAGATGGTTCGGGGTCTCCCCCACCGGAAACGGCCGCAGGGAGTCTTTCCGCTACAACCCCATTCCGAGGATGAGGGCCACCTACATGGAATCGGGGGACGCCTCCCGCGAGGATATCATCTCAACGGTGAAAAAAGGGGTCTTCGTGGATGAATTTTCAAACGGTCAGGTCCTTATCGGGGAAGGAGATTTCACCTTCTACGTCAAAAGCGGTTTTCTCATTGAAAACGGCCGCCTGACCGCCCCGGTGAAGGATATCAACATCATAGGCAACGGTCCCAGGGCCCTTGCCGACATCATCGCCGTAGGGTCCGACTCCAAGATAGACGACGGCACCTGGACCTGCGGAAAAGGCCAGAGCGTGCCTGTTTCCTGCGGGATACCTACGGTATTGGTACGGGAATTGACAGTAGGAGGGAACTGATATGGAAGAATTTCTCATAAACCACGAGGAAGAGGCCCTGGCCGCCGGTTGTCTTGAGCACGCCCTCGCTTCGGGCGCCGACAAGGCCAGGATAACCCTCAACAAGAACCTTACGGAACTTTACGGAACCCTCAACGGCTCCCTGGACAAAGTGAGCCGTAGCCTTGACAGGGCCGTCATGATAACCATCTTCACAGGCGGGAGATACGGCAGTTTCACCGCGAACAGGATTGACAGGGAACACCTTTTTCCCTTCATCGAGGAAGCGGTAAGGACAGTCGGGATGCTCGCCCCCGACCCCCTGCGCGACCTTCCGGACCCGGCAAGGACGCAAAAGAATGCGGTGACGGGCCGGGAAACGGGCCTTCTGGACCCTGCGTTTGCCAAAAGGACTTCGGACGAGCGTCTCGCAACGGCCCTCAGCTCGGCCGTATTCGGCAAAATATCGGGCAAAGGCTTCAAGCTCATCTCCGAAGAAGGGGAATATTCCGACTCGGTAAGCGACCTTCTCTTGCTGGATTCCAACGGGCTCCGCTGCCGCCACAGCGAGACTTCTTTCGACTATGGCGTGGAAGCGACCGTGGAAGACGAAGGCGGCAACAGGATTTCCGGCTACTGGTGGGACTCCGCTCCGCTTCTTTGCGACCTTGACGCCGCTTCCTGCGGGAAGACAGCCGTCGAGAGGGCGGCCTCGCTGATTGGGCCCAAGCCCGTTGAAAGCGGCCCCAGGACCATCGTGGTCGATTCCGGCTGCGGCTCCACCCTCCTCTCCCCCATCCTTAACGCGCTGAGCGGCTTTGCCATCCAGCAGAAAAATTCATTCCTGGACGGCACCCTCGGGAAAAAGGTCTTCCCTGAATCCCTCAGCATCCTGGACCTTGGAGAGGAATACGGCAAGTGCGGCTCAAGGCTCTTCGACATCGAAGGGGTCGCGATAAATAATTCAGCCATAATCGAAAACGGAGTGGTGAAGGAGTATTTCCTCAACACTTACGATTCGAAAAAACTGGGAATGGCCCCGACGGTTGACGCTCCAACAAGGGCCGTCATCCGTCCTGCCGGGATTCCTGAAGGGAAACGGGCCGGAAGGGAGGAAATAATGTCCCTCTGCGGCGACGGCATCCTGATAACAGGCTTCAACGGGGGCAACAGCAACCCCACCACGGGAGATTTCTCCTTCGGAATCGAAGGGATTCTTTTCAGCGGCGGCAGGCCCGTCCACCCCGTGCGGGAAATGCTTATGACAGGGAATCTTGTCTCGCTTTGGAACAGCCTTCTCTATGCAGGAGACGACCCGAGGAAATGTATGTCGAGACAAATTCCTACCTTAGCGTTCGCAAACGTAATGATAAGCGCATAGAAACAATAAACAAGACACGATATGAAAGCAGGAAAAGACAAGGTGGTGAGCATCACCTATGAACTGGTAGTCGATGGGAAAACGGCCGACAAGGCCACCGAAGAAAAGCCCCTTGACTACATCCACGGCAACCACATGCTGCTCCCCAAATTCGAAGCTGAAATCGAGGGCCTCGAACCGGGCGGAGAGTTTGCCTTCACCCTTTCCCCCGCCGAAGGCTACGGCGAGCACAATCCTTCAATGGTCTTCAACCTCCCCATGGAGTCCTTCGTAATCGACGGAAGGATTCCTGAAGGGCTTCTTGTTGAAGGAAGGGTGATTCCCATGCTGAACGGCCAGGGCCAGATAGTCCAGGGCACCGTAAGGGGATTCGAAGGAGATGCCGTCAAGATGGATTTCAATCATCCCATGGCCGGAAAGACCCTGAATTTCACAGGGAAGGTCCTCTCGGTGCGTGACGCTACGGAAAAAGAACTGACGGAAGGACTTCACGGCGAATACCTTCCGCCCAAGGAGCACCACTGCAAAAAGCACGGAGACGGGAAATGCTGCCACGGGGAAGGAAAGCATGACGGTGAGTGCTGCCACGAAGAGGGAAAGCACGACGGCGAGTGCTGCTGCGAGGGAGAGAAAGAATAGGAGATAATGAAGGTTGCCATCGTAATACTCAACTGGAACACAAAGGATTACCTTTCCAGATTCCTTCCTCCGCTGCTTGCGTCCGCGGGGGACGAGGGGGAGGTTATTGTCGCTGACAGCGGTTCCTCCGACGGTTCCATGGAGATGATGGCGGCCAGCTTCCCCGGGGTCAGGACAATACCCCTGGGGAAGAATTTCGGATTCACGGGAGGATACAACAGGGCCCTCGCGGAGCTGAAAGGGGAAGGATTTGACTATTACCTACTTCTGAACAGCGACATAGAGGTTCCTTCAGGATGGCTGGAGCCGCTTCTGGACTGGATGGAGGCTCATCCCGGATGCGGCGCCTGCGGTCCGAAGCTCAAATCCTTCATGGACAGGGGCTCTTTTGAATACGCAGGGGCAGCCGGAGGCCTCATGGACAGGTACGGATATTCATTCTGCCGCGGAAGAGTCCTGAGGAAAGTGGAAAAAGACGAAGGCCAGTACGACACTCCGAAAGACGTGATGTGGGTGTCGGGCGCATGCCTGCTGACCAGGGCCTCCCTCTGGGAAAAACTCGGAGGATTCGATGAAAGGTTTTTCGCTCATTTCGAGGAGATTGACTACTGCTGGAGGCTCCAGAGGGCAGGATATTCGGTGACGGTGGTCCCAGATTCCGAGGTTTACCACATAGGCGGAGGGACCCTCCCTTCGACTTCTCCCTGGAAACTGACCCTCAACTACCGCAACAACCTTCTCGCCATGCAGAACAATCTGCCCGGCACCATAGGTCTCGAGAAAGCTAAAAAAAGGGTCAAAACAAGGATGAGACTTGATATCCTCTCAGCTTTTTTCTATCTTGTCACGTTGAGGCTCAAGTATTTCTCTGCCGTGCTCAAGGCCCACGGGGACTTCCGCCGCATAGGGAAATGGCCGCAGGAGGACAGCGTGCGCAAAGTCACGGGACTTTGTCACCTCAACCTGCTCCCCCTGCATTTTTTCAGGGAAAAGAAACTGTCAGAGTTCATCCATAACTTTTAGGTCATGAAAATCATAATCGAAGGCGCAGGAGAAATCGGCTCCCATCTGGCAAAGATGCTGAGCCAGGAAGCCAATGACATAGCCGTCATCGACACCGACAACAAAAGGCTCGCGAAGCTGAGGACGGAGGCCGACGTCATCACCATCCAGGGCAACTATTCCTCCGTGAAGGCTATAAAGGAAGCCGGAGCCGCGGAATGCGACCTTTTCATCGCCGTCAACCCCGGCGTCTCGCAGGATGTCAATATCGTCAGCGCCCTGCTGGCAAGGAGCCTCGGGGCCAAAAAAGTCACCGCAAGGATAGACGACGAGGAATATCTGACCTCAGAGAACAAACTCATATTCAAGCAGATGGGTATTGAGCTCATGTTCTATCCCGAAAAAATCGCGGCCGACGAAATAGTTGACCTCCTCAGACACACCGGCTCCATCGAGAACATGGATTTCGGAAGGGGGAAACTCCAGATTTCCGTTTTCAAGCTGGAAGAGAACTCCCCCCTCCTCGATATGAAACTTGCCGAATTTGCCGCGGCGGCCTCCCACGACGACCTGCACTTCAGGGTCATAGCCGTCGGGAGGGAAGGTGAAACCATCATTCCAAGGCCGGACTACAAATTCCAATACCACGACCTCGTGTTCATCATCGCCAAACGGGAGGGAATGGATGAAATCATGAGATTCCTCGGAAAGGACAACGTGGAGGTGGACAACGCGATGATTCTGGGCGGGACCGACATGGGAAGAATCGCCGCAAGCCTGCTCTCCAAGCAGATAGGGAGCATAAAAATTATCGAGAAAGACAAGGCCAAATGCCAGGAACTCAGCGAAAAGCTGGGGAAAGACGTGCTCGTGGTGAACGCCGACGGCAAGAACACGGACATCCTCCTGGAAGAGGGCATCCGCGACTGCGACGCCTTCCTGGCCCTCACCCCCAACGATGAGGCCAACATCCTCTCCTGCGTGGTCGCGAAGAAATTCGGAGTCGAAAGGACCATAGCCGAAGTGGAAAACCTCGAATACATCCGCTTCGCCGAAGAAATGGGAGTCGATTCGGTAATCAACAAAAAACTGCTCACCGCCGGAAGAATCTTCCGCTACACCCTCAGCGGAAAGGCCCGCATGGTCAAATACATGAGCGGGACCAACGCCGAAGTCCTTGAATACACAGTCGCCCCCGGAGCCGCAGTCACGAAGGCTCCGCTCAAAGACATCGACTTCCCGGAAAACGCCATCATCGGCGGAGTCATCCGCGGCAGCGAGTCCTTCATCGCCATCGGCAGCACGAAGATAGAGCCCTACGACAGGGTCGCCGTCTTCGCCCTGTCAGAGTCGGTAAAAGCCGTTGACAGGCTGTTCAAATAGCAACACAAGCCGGGACTTTCGCCCGGAGGCGCTGAAAGATTCTTCGCCGGCGCTCAGGATGACAGGATAAAACCGTTATTTCAGGTAGGCCTCGACGGCGACCTTGCGGCTGCGGGCGATGAAGTCGGCCAGAGCCTTTCCGGTAAGCAGGCCGCTGCCGAGAAGGGCCAGGTCGGTAAGCTGCCTCAGCAAATCGCTCCCCTCCGCAAAGGCCCGCACATCCTCCTCCATGCTCTCCTTCCTCTGGGCAATCACCTTCG
>CAMOVV010000036.1 GCA_946627685.1 uncultured Bacteroidales bacterium | reverse complement strand
CTCTCATGTCATTCTGGGCGAAGCGAAGAATTTGCCTGTCACGACAGCAATGAAAGTAGCGTCTGGTTGTCGTCGTGGCAAAGAAACTGACATTTCCCCGGAAATTGCTGTCACGACAGCAATGAAACGTCTCTATGGTTGTCGTCGTGACATAGTGGGCTGCCCTGAGCCTGTCGAAGGGCGAAGCGAAGAATCTGCCTCCCGTCTTCGACGGCAGCGGCCGGAGGGCGAGGAGAGCCTTCAAAGCTCTCCGCAGCCCGACGTTGCCGCAGCCGCCGGCCCCCGTACCCGGTCGGCGGCGGTGCCGGGACGCCCACCAGGCCGCCTTTCATCCACGAAAGCGCTTGTATCGTGGCTGAAAACCACATGCTGAAAACATAAGATAGAGGGGGAGCATATTTATTGCGGGGAATTACGCGATTTCGGTGTTTTTCGCGTAATCAAAATGCTGCATTGCATTTGATTTACACGTTTTTGGCGTTTTTTGCGTAACTCGGTGTACAACTATGCAAGGAATCGGTGAGGCAGGTGCCGGCATATTGGCATGCTGCCGCCAGGCCCATTCCCCGGCGAACTGCGGAAATACCGTTTTTTTGACTATGTTTGCAGAAAGCCTTTATGCCATGAAAAGAATTTTGGTCATTGTCCTTATGGCCTCGGCCATTGCCGCTTTCGGCCAGGAACATTCCCGCGTGATTATGCCGGACAAGTCTGCCGCCGTTTCCAGTCCATACCGGCTGTCAAAGAATTACGGCAAGAGGATTGCCGTGTTCGGAGGGTCTCTTTCGGTGAACCGGGAGGCCGACGCGGCGAAACGGATTTGGGCGGATCTTCTTGGGGCTGAGGTCGTTACTTTCGGGGTCGGCGGCGCGGGCTTTTCCAAGGAACAGGGATACAGCATCCAGCGTCAGGTGGATTCCGCAGGGATTTTCGACATCTACGTCCTGTGGGCATCGACAAATGATTTCAATGGCAACCGGGAGTGCGGCACGTGGCAGGATTATACCGGATTCGACGGGTATGACCCGGAAAAGCTTTCGACCCAGTGCGGGGGAATCAACTATTGCATCAAAACCATTCTGGAGAAGAATCCGCGGCCGGAAATCTATTTTTTCACCTCCCTCCGGTTCTTCAGCAAGGACAGCGGAGGTAATCCTTTCTCGACGGAGACCAACGCGACGGGGAAAACTTTTGCAGATTATGTGAAAGGCCAGAAAGACTGTTGCCTGTATTATGGGATCCCCGTGCTGGACCAGTTCAACCTTCAGGGAATCAACCGGTTCAATGCTCATATTTTCTATCTTGACGACCTTCTTCACATGAACGAGGAGGGGTACCGCCGCATCGGTGCAGTCCAGGCCGCCTTCCTTGCCAACGGCTTTTGAGGCGGGTTTTCTTTTGGCAATACAGCTTTGTAATTCTGAGCGTCAGCGAAGAATCTGCCTGTCACGACAGCAATGAAAGTAGCGCCTGGTTGTCGTCGTGACAGGAAAACAGGCGGTTCCCCGGAAATCGGTGTCACGACAGCAACGAAAGTAGCGCCTGGTTGTCGTCGTGACGGGAAAACGGGCCCTCCTCCTATGCTTTCAGCTATGCTTACCGCCTCGTTGCGGAGTAGGCCGAAAGTCCTGAATTGTAAGGTAAAAGGCGACCGGCTCACATTCGGGCCGGCCGCCTTTGCTGTATGGAGAAGATTCTTCGCTTCGCCCTTCGACAAGCTCAGGGCAGGCTTCAGAATGACAGTCTGTGGCGTTTAGAATATCAGCAGGTAGATGCAGGAGGCGAAGGCGGCTCCGACGATTGGGGCTATGGAAGGAATCCAGCTGTAGCTCCATCCGCTGCCGCCCTTTCCCTTGATGGGGAGGATGGCATGGGCAAGCCTGGGGGAGAAGTCCCTGGCGGGATTCATGGAGTAGCCTGTGGTGGCTCCGAGCGACATGCCGATGGATACGATGACCGCGGGGACGGGGAAGGCTCCTATGGCTCCGAGGCCGATGGGAACTCCGCCGGCCTGGGGCAGGTTGCCCTTGGTGCCTATCAGCAGCACCAGGAACACCAGCATGAAAGTGGCCACGAATTCGCAGAAGAAGTTGACCGTCTTATGCTCGATTGCGGGTATGGTGCAGAAGCAGCCGAGAATCGTCTCGGGCTCGTCGCTGGTGGCGGCGAAGTGGTCCACGTAGAAGGCGTACATCAGGATGGCTCCGCAGAAGCCTCCGAGCATCTGGGCCGCGATGTAGGGGAGGACGTAGGCCCAGGGGAAGGTGCCTGCGAGGGCGAATCCGATGCTTATGGCGGGGTTGAGGTGGGCTCCGGAATAGGGTCCGGCAACGAAGATGCCGGCCATGACGGCGAGGCCCCAGGCGATGGTTATGACAATCCAGCCGGCTCCCCGAGCCTTTGATTCCTTGAGGTTGACCGCGCAGCATACTCCGTCTCCGAAGAGGACAAGTATCATGGTTCCAAGGAACTCAAACAGACATTTTGTCAGGAGTGTAGTTTCCATATTATTCAAGGTTAATTGGTTATACTTTCATTATTTCCCGGAGAGGGCCCTCTTCACGGCATCCTTCCACAAGGCTTTATGCCTGGAGACGGAGTCCTGGTCTGCGGAAGGCTCGAAGACCCTGTCCACCTGCCATTGGCTGGCGATATCCTCGAGTCCGTTCCAGAAGCCGACGGCCAGACCGGCGAGGTAGCACGCCCCCATGGCCGTGGTCTCGGTGACTTTTGGCCTGACGACCTTCGCTCCCACCATGTCGGCCTGGAACTGCATCAGAAGGTTGTCGCGTGATGCGCCTCCGTCCACTTTGAGTTCAGAGAGCCTGATACCTGCGTCCTTTTCCATGGCGCTCACGATGTCCATGGTCTGGAAGGCGATGCCTTCGAGGGCCGCCCTGGCGATGTGGGCCGCCGTGGTGCCCCTGGTTATGCCGTAGATGCACCCTTTGGCGTAAGGGTCCCAGTACGGGGCTCCGAGGCCGGTGAGGGCGGGTACGAAGCAGACTCCTCCGTTGTCGGGGACGGTCTTTGCGAGGGCTTCTATGTCGGAAGAGGAACGGATGATGCCGAGCCCGTCCCTGAGCCACTGTACGACGGAGCCTCCGACGAAGATGCTGCCTTCGAGGGCGTAGTTTACGGTGTCACCGATTTTCCACGCCACCGTGGTGAGCAGGTCGTTCTCGGAGATGATGGGCTTCGTGCCCGTATTCATGAGGAGGAAACAGCCGGTGCCGTAGGTGTTCTTCACCGAGCCGGGGCTCGTGCACATCTGGCCGAAAAGGGCGGCCTGCTGGTCTCCGGCTATGCCGGCTATGGGAACCTCGTGGGCGAAGATGGTGGTCTTGGTGTGGCCATATACCTCGCTGGAAGAGCACACTTTCGGCATCATGGAGCGTGGTATGCCGAAAAGCTCCAGAAGCTCGTCGTCCCATTCCAAAGTGTTGATATTGAAGAGCATCGTCCTGGATGCGTTGCTCACGTCGGTCACATGGACCTCCCCTTTGGTAAGGTTCCACACGAGCCAGGAGTCCACCGTTCCGAAACGAAGTTCCCCCGCCTCGGCGCGGGCCCTCGCTCCCGGGACGTTTTCGAGAATCCAGCGGATTTTCGTGGCGGAGAAGTAGGCGTCGATGATGAGCCCGGTCTTTTTCCGGATGCTGTCGGTGAGGCCTTTGGCTTTCAGCGAGTCGCAATATTCCCCGGTACGCCTGTCCTGCCAGACTATCGCGTTATGCACGGGTTCCCCGGTGGCCGCGTCCCACACCAGGGTGGTCTCCCTCTGGTTGGTTATCCCTATGGCGGCAATGTCTTTTCCTCCTATGCCAATGGAAGTTATGGCTTCGGCGATGACCGCCGCCTCGGAGGACCAGATTTCCCTGGGGTCATGCTCCACCCACCCGGGAGAGGGGAAGTGCTGGGTGAACTCTTTCTGGGCCACGGAGCGGATGTTTCCGCCGTGGTCGAACACTATCGCTCTCGAGGAACTTGTGCCCTGGTCCAGGGCGAGTATGAATTTCTCCATCTGCTAGACGGTTTGGGAGATGGCCTTGAGGTAGCCGAAGGACTCCGCTATGCCCATGAAGGGATTGTCCATGTCCTTTTCATATTCGAGGCTGCACATGCCGCTGTAGCCCACCTTGCGCATGGTCTTGAAGAGGGCGACGAAGTCGATTTTCCCCCTTCCCAGCTCTATGGCGTGGCCGGCCTTGGTGGAGTCGGTGACGTCTTTTATGTGCATGTCGAAAATCCTGCTGTGGTACTTCTTCATGTCGGCCACGGGGTCGCAGCCGTCCCTAAGGTCGTGACCGATGTCCAGGCACATTCCCATCCTGGGATTCAGGTCCTTGACCTTGTTCCAGATCACGGTGGCGTTCTGGAAAATGTCCAGGTCCGGGCCGTGGAGGTGGATGGCGTAGAGAATCTCGGGATATTCCGCGAGCTTCTTGTCCACGTAGGGGAGAATCTCATAGTCGGGAACGCCCACGAGGACCTTCACTCCCACCCTCCTGGCGTATGCGAAAGCCCTGTCGGCCTCGGCTTCGGTCTTCATGTAGATGGGGCCCACGCCGTAGCCCTTCACCCCGTATTCCGCGCATTTCGCGTGGAAGGCCTTGATTTGCTCGTCGGTGGCGTCGAGGGGAAGATGGAAGTCTTTGATGCAGAGGTTGTGGACATCCACCTGCTGGAGGGTTTTGAGGGCCGTTTCGAGGTCGAAGCGGACGAAGGTGTACCCTGCGCAGCTGAGCTGGAAGGGGTCCTTGCGGTCTTTGAGAACCTTAACCTTCGGGGCCGCGGCGGCTGCGAGAAGGTCGCCGGCGCCTCCTGTCATGACAAGGGCCGCGCCTGCGGCGGTAGTTTTCAGAAAGTCACGTCTTTTCATGATATAGTGGGATTGATTGTTTTCCAATCAACCAAGATAGTGAAAAAAGAGTTCAATTGCAAAAAACGAGGGGGAAACAGGTCAGTTGATGCGGTGGACGACGAGGGTGGTGTCGCTGAGGCGGACCCTCAGCCACTGCTGGAGCCGTCTGGCCTTTTCTTCGGAAATCTGGGGCTTGGAGCGGATCAGGGCAAGGGTGCCGGGGGTGGAGCTGAGGCTGTCGGTGGTGACAGAGGCTCCTCGGGAGAGGAAGATTTCCTTGATGTCGGGCCACTGGACCGAGACCTCCCTGGCAATCTGCGAATAGGGAATCCCGCTGCCGCCGAGGGTCTCTATCTGATGCCTGAGCGAGGAGATGAGCGAGTCTTTCGCAGCCAGCTGGCCGCCCATGATTTCATAGACGCCCTTTATCGTTTCCCGGGGCTCGTCGTCGGAGAGGAAGGCATTGTTTACCAGGTTGATGCGGTCTGCGGCTATGCCGTAGGAGGCGGCGGTTTCCAGGAGGGTTACCTGGTCCTGTCCGTCCATTTCGTCGCCGATTATATAGAGGGTCACGTTCCTGTTCCGTCCGGAGGTTATCTTGTAGTCGTAGATGTAGTTTTTGCCGAGCACCCGGTGTTCCGAGATGAAGTTCTCCACGGCGGAGGTGAAGCTGTTGTTCCTGATGATGACGGCGGCCGACCAGACGCTCGGAATGGTGACCATGATGACGATGGCCGTGAGGAGGCGGCTCGTGCGTTTTGCCATGGCCTCGTTCTCGTAGGTTACTTCCTTGAAATGGAAGTACTTGGTGGTGATGTAGGTGGCCAGGATGATGAAGATTATGTTGATGACGAAAAGTCCCATCGCCCCGATGAAGAAGTGGGCGTTCCATTTCGCGATGCCGTAGCCTGCCGTGCAGAGGGGAGGCATGAGGGCCGTTGCGATGGCGACGCCGGCAAGGACCGTTCCTTTTTCTTTACGGGACTGTTCGAGGATGCCTGCGAAACCGCCGAAGAGGGCGATGAGAATGTCGTAGATGCTGGGGGAAGTACGGGCCTGCAACTCTGTGGGATTGGCCAGGTTGAGGGGGGAGAGGAAGAAGTAGATGGAGGAGGCGAAAAGGCTGATTACCACCATCACCAGGAGGTTTTTGGCCCCTTCGGCGAGGAGTTTGGTGTCATTGACCCCGAGGCCCAGGCCGATGCCGATGATGGGGCCCATGAGAGGGGAAATGAGCATGGCTCCGATGATGACGGCCGTCGAGTTGATGTTCAGGCCCACGGAGGCTATGATGATGGAGAAGGCGAGAATCCAGGCGTTGGGACCGCGGAAGTAGATGTTCCTGCGGATGCTCGCCCCCGCCGCTTCAGCGTCTATCTGGTCGGCGAGGTAGAATATCTTTGCAATGTGTGACTTCAGGTAGTGAAAGAAATCCATGGGTCAATTTCCTTGAGTTTGCGATGAAATAAGTTGCCGCCAGAGTTTTACGGTGCCTGCGGCTTCGGCCGTGTCGTGTACCCTCAGGATGGAAGCCCCGCGCTCCAGGGCCGCGAGGTGAAGGGCCTGGGTGGGGGCGAGCACTTCTTCGGGCGTGAGGTTCAGAAGCTTGTAAATCATGCTTTTGCGGCTCACCCCGACGAGTATCCTTCTGCCCGTGGCTGCCAGGGCGGGGAGGTCCCGCATCAGTTTCCAGTTTTCTTCCAGGGTCTTTCCGAAGCCGAATCCCGGGTCGGCAATCCACTCCTGCAATCCCGCTTCTTCTGCCCTGAGGGCGAAGTCCCTGAAAAAGCCGAGCACCCGCCGTGTCACGTCTTCATCCCCTTCGGGCGAGGAATGGGTGGCGATGTAGGGGAGGCCGAGACCGGCCGCGAGGGGGAGAATGGAGGGGTCGGAGGCTCCCGAGACGTCGTTGACGATGAAGGGGCCGATGGCGTCGAAGGCCTTTGCGACAATGCCGGAGCGGAAGGTGTCTATTGAGAGGGAAATGTCCGGAAATGAGGACCTTATGAGCTTCAAGGGGGAGGAGAGCCTGTTCCATTCTTCTTCCTCGCCGACGGGAACGGACCCCGGTCTTGTGGAGCACGCTCCTACGTCGATGATGCCGGCCCCGTCTTCTATCATTTTCCCTACCTTCTCCAAAAGGGCGCGGGAGTCCGTCTCTCCTGATGGGGAGAGGCTCCTGCTGGCGGGGAAAAAGGAATCCGGGGTCAGATTCACGATGCCCATTATGTCTATCTTCCTTTCCATGCGACGGGATGGGGGAGTCTTGCGACACCCTGAATAACTACAAAAATAAAAAATTCCGGGAAAATCCCTATATTTGGGGGAATATAGCGGAATTAAAGGATTATGCTTTTTGTGCTTGAAGGGCTCGATGGGGCCGGGAAATCCACGCAGGTGGAGAAATTGAGAAAGTATCTGGAATTCAGGTGCGGCAGTGTCGAATATATCCATTTTCCAAGGTATGACGCCCCCCTGTGGGGAGACCTTATCAGCCGTTTCCTGAGAGGGGAATTCGGCTCCAACGAGCAGGTCCATCCCCAGCTTGTGGCCCTTCTTTATGCGGGGGACCGCCATGACGCCGGCCCTTCCATCAGGGAGACCCTTTCCCGGGGAGGCACTGTCCTTCTCGACAGGTACGTCTGTTCCAACATCGCCTATCAGTGCGCCAAGCTTGCCGACCCCGAAAAAAGGGACGGGCTCTGGAAATGGATTCTCGACACGGAATACGGCAGTTTCGGTCTTCCCCGTCCCGACCTTAACATTTTCCTCGACGTACCCTTCGGTTTCGTGGAAAAGAAACTTTCCTCCGCCCGCGCGGGAGGGGACAGAAGCTATCTTGAAGGGGCCAGGGACATCCATGAAGCCGACATGGGCTTCCAGAAAAAAGTCCGCGAGGTGTATCTGGCGCAGGTCGAAAGGGACCCGCTCCTTCGCAGGGTGGACTGCTCCGACGAGTTCGGATTCATGCTTCCTCCCGACGATATATTCCTGAAAATCAAAGAACTTGTAGATAACAAACTGGATTCGAAATGAAAGATGTCTGGAGCGTCGTAAGGCGTGTGTGCGCCGCGGTCATCGGGGTTGTGTTCTTTTTGTCCGGGATTCTCAAGCTCATGGACCCCACCGGGGCTGGCCTTGTGGTGTCCGGGTATTTCGGCTTTTTGCACCTCGGCTTCCTGAATCCGTTTGCAAAGGCGCTCGGAGTCGGCCTCGCCCTGGTCGAGACGGCCCTCGGAGCCGCCCTCCTGACCGGAGTCTTCAGGACCGCCGCGGCCTTCGGGACCATGGTTCTCACCTGCTTTTTCACCCTTGTCAGTGTCGTCCTCCTTGTGTTCAATCCCGAGATGGACTGCGGCTGCTTTGGCGAAGCCATCCACCTGACCCATTTCCAGACCTTCCTGAAGAATGTCATCCTCCTGATACTGTGCGGCTTTGCCTTCCATCCCCTGAAGAGCATCGGTGAGCCCCGCAAGCGGAAATACGTCTCTTTCGGCCTTGTCATGGCTGGAGCCCTCGCCCTCACCCTTCATTCCCTTCTGAACATTCCCCTTGTTGATTTCACCCCTTACAAGGCCGGCACAGAGCTGAAATCTTCTCTCGACAACCCCGCAGAGGCTGCCGACGACTGGGTTTCCACCTTCATTTACGAGAAAAACGGCCGGGAAGGGTCCTTCACCCTCGACCGCCTTCCCGACTCCACCTGGACTTACGTGCGCACAGAAACCTACCGACGCA
>CAMOVV010000035.1 GCA_946627685.1 uncultured Bacteroidales bacterium | reverse complement strand
AATCGATGTAGTATTTGTAGGTTTCGGTGTTGATGCCGGCCCTGAAGTCAACCCCGTAGAGGTTCCAGTCGTTCCACCAGTCCCAGGCGACCTTGCCCGGTTTTATCCAGGAGAAATCGCCTTCCACCTGGGGACGGGAGAGGTTGAACACCATGTCGTTGTCGAGCATTTCCGCCTCCGATGCGGTCACGGTGACGATTCTCCAGGGGAAGACCGCCCCGGGCTCCGACTTCGCGATATAGTCCTCGTGGTCCATTACGATGCCCTGGAGGTTGTTGTGGGCCGTTCCGTTGATGATATCCTTGGGATAGAGGGCCCACATTCCTTCGAGGGCGGAGTCTTTGTCTTCGTTCCAGAGGTACATGCCTGGATAGTGCTCAAGAGCGGCCTCGGTGATGTTCAGCAGGCCCCCGCCGGGAAGCTGCACCGCAAGGGGAAGGAAGGCTATTCTGCCCGAAGCCCATTCCGACAGGGGAACATGGGCGTAGATATGCTCGAAGGAGCTGTTAAACTGCTGGCGGATGGTTCTTTCCCCGTTGCGTACATAGGGAATGTAGGAGTCCCAGTCGCCGGCGAAGTTGAAACTGGCCGTTTCGTCCTTTACTATGAAAGGGGTTTTGGATTTGGAAACGAACCTGTAGGCAAGGCCTTCGTCGTAGGCCCTGAACACAAGGTCGAAGGTCTTGTAGGAGAGGGTTAGCTGGTTGTAGCGGTTGCGGACGGACGCCTTTTTGTAGAGGCGGGTGGACACGGTCTCGTCGCCCTTGGCCCTTGTGGCTTTCAGGAATTTGACCTTTCCGTCGTAGGCTGTCCCGTCGTACAGGGACATCGAGACTGCCGAGGGAAGGATGACGCTCTTCCCGTTGAAGGAGAGGGACCAGGTGATTTTGTCTCCGGTGGATATCTCTGCGGAGACCTTGCCGCCGGGGGAAGCGAGGGTGAAGTTCCTGGCGGAAGCGAGGAAGGGGATAAGCGCCGCCAAGGCAATGATCGGCAAACTCTTTTTCATGGATGTCAAGTATTTTAGGTTGATTATATTCCGAGTTCCTGTTTCATTGACCTCAAAAGGTCGAAGGCCTGCATCGGGGTCATGTTGTTGAGGTCCGCGTCCCTGAGGGAGTCGCGTATGGATTCCAGGGTGGGGTCGTCCAGCTGGAAAAGGGAGAGCTGCAGGGAGCCGTCGCTCTCAATCGTCCCTTCTTTTACTGTCCGGGGCTTTGCCGGTTTCATCACGGCCCCGAACTCCTTGATGGGCTTTCCTGCCCCCCTGTTCTCTTCCAGGGCCTTCAGGGTCTTTTCCGCGGCGTCCAGCACTTCCCTGGGCATCCCCGCCATCCTTGCGACGTTGATTCCGAAACTCTCTTCCGTTCCTCCCGGAGTCAGCTTGCGGAGGAAGATGACATTCTTGTCCGCTTCCTTCACCGCGATGTGGTAGTTTTTGATGCGGGGATAGATGTCCGTGAGGTCGTTGAGCTCGTGGTAGTGGGTGGCGAAAAGGGTCTTGGCGCCTTCGCCGTATTCATGGATATATTCCACGATAGCCCTTGCGATGGACATTCCGTCGTAGGTTGAGGTTCCGCGGCCGATTTCGTCCATGAGCACCAGGGAGCGGCGGGAGAGGTTGTGGAGAATCATCGCCGTTTCGGTCATTTCCACCATGAAGGTGGACTCTCCGCGGGAGATGTTGTCGGAGGCTCCGACCCTTGTGAACACCTTGTCAATCAGGCCGAGGGTAACAGCCTCCGCGGGAACGAAGGAGCCCGTCTGGGCCATTACGGCGATGAGGGCGGTCTGTCTCAGGAGGGCCGATTTTCCGGCCATGTTCGGACCGGTGAGGATGATTATCTGCTGCTTCTTGTCGTCGAGGGTGACGTCGTTGGGAACATACTCCTCCCCCGGGGGCATGAGGGTTTCGATGACGGGATGCCTTCCCGCCTTGATGTCGAGGGAATAATCCTTCGTCACCTTCGGCCGGCAGTAACGTCTTTCTCCGGCGTTTTCCGCGAAACATGTGAGCACATCCAGCCGGGATACCGCAGCGCAGTTTGCCAGCACTGCGGGAATCTCTTTCCTTATATCGTCCACAAGGGCGGCATATATCTGGCTTTCAAGCTGATAGATGCGGTCTTCCGCCGTGAGGATACAGTTCTCGTAGTCTTTCAGTTCCTCGGTTATATACCTTTCGGCGTTCACGAGGGTCTGCTTTCGCACCCATTCGGCCGGCACCTTGTCCCTGAAGGTGTTGCGGACTTCTATATAATATCCGAAGACATTGTTGTAGCCGATTTTAAGGGAAGATATCCCCGTCCTTTCCGCCTCCCTTTCCTGCATCTGCAGGAGATAGTTTTTCCCCTCCCTTGAAATTTTCCTCAGCTCGTCGAGTTCCGCGTCCGCTCCCTTGGCGATTACGTCGCCCTTCCCGATGGCCGGGGCCGCGTCAGGGGCGAGAGTCCTGGAAATTTTTCCGATGAGGTTTTCGCACCCTTTCATTGATTTTGCAAGGGAAGAAAGGGCATCGGGGGTTCCGGAAGCCGTGCAGATGGTTTTCAGCGGCTGCATCTGGGAAAGGCCGCCGCCGAGCCGGAGCACTTCTCTCGGGGTGATTTTCCCTGCGGCGGCGCGGGAAATGATTCTTTCAAGGTCGCCGATGTCGGCGAGTCTGTTTCTTGCCTGCAGGCGGATTTCCGGATTCGACAGGAAATAATCCACCGTGTCATATCTGGCTTCCAGTTCCTTTATATCCAGCACGGGACGGGAGAGCCAGCCGCGAAGAAGCCTTGCGCCCATCGGGCAGACGCAGCTGTCCATGACGCTTATGAGGGGGACGCCTCCTTCCGCCTGGGGGCGGAAAAGCTCCAGGTTCCTCATGGTGAAGGCATCCATCCACAAGAATTTGTCTCCGTCTATTCTCTGGAGGGAACGGATGTTTCCGAGGCCGCTGTGGAGGGTTTGCTCCAGATACACGAGCAGGGCCCCCGCGGCGCAGATTCCGAGGGGATAAGGCTCCACGGCGAATCCCTTCAGGCTCTTCACTCCCATCTGGCGGCAGAGCTTGCCGACGGCGGATTCGAGGACAAAGGCCCAGTCGTCGAGGGAGGTGGTATATACGTTCAGTCCGAAGCGCTCCCCTATGCCTTTTTCATACCCTCTCTGGACGACGAGCTCTTTAGGAGCCATTCCGGAGGTGAGGGTGCGGATATATTCAAGGCTTCCCTGGGCCACCTGGAATGTGCCTGTGGACACGTCGAGGAAGGCCGCGCCCACCTGGTCTTTTTCTATGCAGAGGCCGGCGAGGAAATTGTTCTCTTTTTGCTCGAGGAGGGCGTCATTGAAGGCGACACCCGGGGTAACCAACTCGGTGACACCACGTTTGACGAGCTTGTTCTTCACCAGTTTAGGGTCTTCCAGCTGGTCGCAGACGGCCACCTTGTGCCCTGCGCGGACAAGTTTCGGAAGATAGTTGTCTATCGCGTGGTGCGGGAATCCGGCCATCGGAAGTTTCCCCGCGTCACCGTTCTGTCTCGAAGTCAGCACGATTCCCAGAATCTTGCTGGCCGTCACTGCGTCATCGGCGTAGGTCTCGTAGAAATCCCCTACCCTGTACAGCAATATAGCTTCGGGGTGCTGCGCCTTCACCTCGAAAAACTGCCGTATCATCGGAGTATCTTCAGCTTTCTTTTGCATGTTTCCACAAATGTACGAAAAAAAGAGACAGAAGATAAATTAGGAATTGTCGAAATCACGCGAATTACGGCAAATGTTTAGCCTCCCGTGAAAGTATTCTATAAGCTTTTTTACGAGAGGGAATATTTTTTGTTTCGAAGATAATTACCATGTCGCAATTGGTTCTCCTGGATTCCGTAGAGTTGAAATAGTACAAAATAGCTGGTGTTGGCGGATAGTCATGGGAGAATCTCATTTTTTCTAACAGAAAATACTTTTTTTTATATACAAGAGTTGTCCCAAGATTACCTGTGAGAAATGATACTTTTTTTTGACTTAAATTATTATTTATAGTATCAAGGTTAAACATATAACATATGTATTCTGCTTCAACATTATTTAGCCTGGGAGAGTCATTAATATCTACGGTATTGAGAGAATCCATTATTTTTTGTGGAATACACTTGAAGCATGAGTTCGAATGGATGTATTTTACTGGCGTCAATAATACGAGACAAAGAAAAATCAATGAGAATATACCGGACTTCATTGTCATGACTGTTTAGTTAAATAATAAGAATATGTCCAAGGCCTTATTCCGTGACTCCATAAGTACATTTGCGTACTTAAAAAATAAGGATGAATTCCAATATTGAATACTCCGGATGGTATTGTGACTATTCCAATGATTTGTCCCCAATAATAAATCACTTACATTTCCCAATAGCCCTGCCCCAGGGGTCGTAGACCTCCGCGGGGAGCGTCCTTGCGGAGAGAGTGGAATATGTAACACTAGGGCTCAAAGTTCACTTCTTAAGGGAGTTTCTTCAGGTTGTCACGGAAGGGTTGATACTCTTCTTCACGGAGTTTTCTGCCAAGCTTCTCAAATTTTTCCTTAGCCATCTTTATTCTTCCTTCGTAATAATCAATGGCCTCCTGTTTCTTACCATTCAAGTATAAAGCACATGCGCCGTATCCCGGAGTGTCAATACAGGGTACTTTACCCGTAATAATCATCTCACAGAGATAATCCCAATCATGATATTTATCAAAGAATTCATATCCTCTTGTAATAATGTTGGTTTTTATTTCCGCAATCACTGAATTGATATCTGTATTTGCTGTGACATTCCAGAAAAAATCTTTTTTATCAGTTCCTTTCCAATTCCAGGCGTTGATTCTAATCATTGAAGCAATATTAACCCCACGATATTCATGTAATTTATTATTTAAATCCACTAGTAACTTATTATCCACTCCGTATAACATATTAACATATATGTATTCCTTTGATCCAAAATAAGAATAACCAAAACTCAACGAGTCTGTAAACTCTTCACCAAACGGTCTGTCATACCTGTGGTATTTATGTACCTTGGTGAATCCCAACTCTGCACACATTGCATCTATTGATGGTATAATCAGACTTTTTTTGTTTTTCGTCATAATGCTTTATAGTTTATAGGGACCGTAATAGTGATTGTTGTCGTATTCAATTCCCTGAAAAATATAGTTTGAAGTCCCATAGTTCATGTCATAACCTTGAAATACGTTCGCTGCGAAGAATATCAATATTCAAAAAAATCCACAATATCATTCGGTACCCTGTTCTTTTTCCTTGAAACTATATGTGCATGTCCTTTCTCTAGTTTAATGACCTGTTTCCAGTTTTCATCTTCGACGAATTCGCCATCTATCATCATATCAGATGCCTCTGCTTTGTAGGATATTATAAGCCTTTTCCTTGACAATCTGATTAAACGTGCTGTCCATTCATCTGGAAGTGCATAATAATGTTCTGTTTCAATAATGGCTGTTATTATTTTTTCGTATTCTACAAAGGCGTAAACATATTGAGTATTATCACTTACATATAAAAAAAAGAAATGAAACACCTGTGTTTTAGCTTTTTTTATGCTACCGATATAATATAGTTCCGTCGTTTTAGGAGGAACAAAAGACATTTTACCAATCCATTTAACCAGAGAGTCCTTTAAATCATTGTTTATTTGGCTGTCCTTATTTTTTCTAAGACTTAAACCGGTTTCTAAATGGACGAAATCAATGCTTGAATATTTTTCATAATTCTCAAATAGATTTACAAGCGTCGTGTCCTGTGGAATATTATAATAACACCGATACTCCAAGGGTGGAATCCTTGGAGTATTAACTGCAAGCAGTAATAAAATATTAAAAAATAGTAGCCGCATATATAACAAATCCTAATTTATCATATCTCAGACCCCGCTACTTCTCTTCCGTTCGGTTTGAATACATGACCGTTTTTTATTGTATACCCTTCTGGCAGCGTACCATCAGCATTAAATATGATGTAGAACTCTGTCTTTTAATGATTCATCAAAATAGACAACAACATTTTTTTTGAGTGTTTTCTGGTCAATAATAAGATTCTCCTGAAAGTCGTCGTTTTCTTTTAGCACTGATAAATATATATCAATATTCCATTTCGCAAGATTTGGCAAATCTAAATTTACTATCCGGACAGTTTTTGATGTCCACCAGTCCAGTTCACCGAGAGCTTCGAGAATCCCGTCCCAATTATCGGTTATTCCATAGGGGCTTTCAATTGCTTTGTTAATAACCTCTCGTAACTCTTGATCACTGGATATTATTTTATCTATATAGATAACGATATCGTTAGGATATATCTTACTAAGATGTTTTAATTCTTGTTTAGTACGGAAGAGAAACACATTCTATGGCATAAATTGGTTAGACTTAATTATAAAATCGTTTAAAGGTATATAATAATCGATGAAAATCAAATAACAAATTCCTATTTTGGCGGAAGTTTAATACTTTTGTAGATGATGAAAAGGGTACTTGTCATAACGTATTATTGGCCGCCGACGGGAGGGTCGGGAGTGCAGCGGTGGGTGAAATTTGCTAAATATCTTCCCTCGCAGGGCTGGCAGCCCGTTGTTTACACCCCGTCCAATCCTGAAAGACAGTCCGTTGACGAGACCCTTCTCGGGGATATTCCCCCCGAGGCGGAGATTATCGAAAGGAAGATTACCGAACCCTACGGGCTCTACCGCCGCCTGATGGGAAAGGGTTCCACCACGGACATGAAGACCCTGACCTCGGGTGAGGGCAAATCCCTCAAGGGAAGGCTTTCCCTTTGGCTGCGCAGCAACCTCTTCGTCCCAGACCCCCGCGTGTGGTGGGTCAACCCGTCCGTGAAGTTCCTGAAAGAATACCTGAAGGAACATCCTGTAGATGTGATAGTTACCACTGGGCCTCCGCAGTCGTTGCACCTTATAGGCCTGCGTCTTCATAAAGAGACTGGCGTCCCGTGGATAAGCGATTTCCGCGACCCGTGGACCAGGATGTACTGGTTCAAGAAAATGGGGCTTTCAGCCCGGGCGGAAAGGCTTCATTACAGGATGGAGAAGGAGGTAACAGACTCTTCATCGGCCGTCCTTACCGTGACCCCTATGGTGCGGGACCTCTACAAGAGCCTGACTTCCACAAGGGTGGAGATGATAACGAATGGCTATGACGAAGAGGATTTCGAGGGCCCCGTTGAGAGCGACGGCTATTTCAACCTGACCCACACGGGAATTTTTCCCGGCGACGGCAACCCCGAGGTCCTTTGGGATGTTCTTCAGCGTAAGTCCGGGTCCGACCCGCAGTTCGGACAGGCCCTGAGGATTCGCCTTGTCGGGAAGACCGATGCCGGAATTTATTCTTCCCTCGGGTCGCATGGCCTTTCATCCAAAGTCATCGACCTTGGCTATCAGCCGCATAATATCGCCGTCAGGGAACAGAGGACGGCTTCCGTTCTTCTTCTTCCCCTTCGTGACGACCCCGACTACAGGATGATTCTTCCCGGAAAGCTCTTCGAATATGTGGCCTCGCGCCGTCCTGTCCTTGGCATAGGCCAGGAAGACGGGGCGATGGCGGAACTTTTGAAAGAGACCGGGGCCGGAACCGTCTGCGACTGGGACAACCGCGAGGCCGTATCCTCCTTTATCGACGATTGTTGGGAAAAGTTCAAGGCTGGAACACTGACAGGGTCGTCTTCCGGTTATGAGAAATACTCCCGCCGCTCCCTCACCGCCGCCCTCGCCTCCCTTCTGGACGAGGTGTCGTCTAAATGATTGAAAATATGAACAAGAAAAACATACTCCTATCCGCCGCTGCCGCAGTCTTTTTCCTTATACTCTCCTATGCCTTCGTGCCTCAGGTGCTTGGGGGAAAGATTGTGAATCAGGGGGATATCTATGGTTATGTGGGGATGTCCCATGAGATGAACGAGCATAATGCGGCCCATCCGGGCGACCCTACGGCCTGGACCGATTCGATGTTCGGCGGAATGCCGACGACGATTATCAGCGCGCCTCGTGAGGGCGACTGGACCCAGCCCCTGTACGACCTTTTGCTGACGGGGAAGCGTCCCGCCACGTATATTTTCATATCCCTTCTCGGGGCCTTCCTGCTGATGATGTCCCTCGGCATCTCCCTGCCGGTTGCAGTCATAGGAGCCATAGCCGTGACATTCTGCTCCTACAATTTCCAGATTATACAGGTCGGCCACAACACCAAGATGCAGGCCATAGCCTTCCTTCCCTGGGTGCTTGCGGGGATGGTATATACCTACAAATCAGCCCTGTCCGCTGCCGGAACGACATGGAAGGACTGGCTTCCGAAGACGGTTGCAGGCTCCGTGCTCTTTGCCTTCGCCCTAAGTTTCCAGGTGAAGGCCAACCATCAGCAGATAACCTATTACCTTGCCATACTGATGGTTATCTATGCGGCTGTCCTGTTTGTTTCCCTCATTCGTAAAAAAGCGGGAATCGGAAGATTTGCCGTCGCCTCGGCCCTTCTCGTCGCCATCGGAATCATCGGGGCCGCCACCAACACGATAAAGCTCGCTCCCGTGTGGGAATACACGAAATACTCCACCCGCGGAGGGTCCGAGCTTAAAACCGACGCCGCCGGAGCCTCTGGCGGTCTCGACCTCAATTCTGCCACGGCCTGGCCCTAC
>CAMOVV010000034.1 GCA_946627685.1 uncultured Bacteroidales bacterium | reverse complement strand
TCAACTTCGGCTACAACGGCTCCGAGAACTTCTCCCCCGGCCACCGTTTCGGCTTCTTCCCTTCGGCCGCCGTCGGGTATATCATCTCCAACGAGAGCTTCTGGGACCGCTGGAAGAATGTGGTCAGCCTCCTGAAATTCAAGGCTTCCATCGGAAAGGTCGGAAACGACCAGATCGGCGGGGGCAGACGTTTCGGCTACAATACCACCATGGACACTGAAGGAATCGCCGGCTTCACCTGGGGAGAGACGCAAGGGGCCTATGTGGCAGGTGTGGCCGTGGGCGACATCGGCAACCCCGACATCGTGTGGGAGGAAGCCCTCAAGCGCAACCTCGGCGTGGAAATCAACATGTTCCGCGACCGTTTCAAATTGCAGTTCGACTACTTCAACGACTACCGCAGCGGCATCTTCATCGCCCGTGAGAGCCTTCCTTCGGCTGTCGGAATGCGCAAGACCCAGTACATCAACATCGGCGAGATGCGCAACGCCGGCTTCGACCTCTCGGCCCAGTTCGACTGGACTTTCGACAACGGCCTTCTCATCTCCACGAGGGGCAACTTCACCTTCAACCGCAACCGCCGCGTCTATGACGACAAGCCCTCGCAGATATGGCCCTACCAGAATACGGCGGGATATGCCAACGGGCAGCAGCGGGGCCTCGTGGCCGAGGGCCTTTTCATGAGCCAGGCGGAAATTGATTCCTGGCCCTCCCAGTTCGGCTATACCCTCCAGCCCGGCGACATAAAATACCGTGACATAAACGGAGACGGCAAGGTGTCGGAGGCCGACATGATTCCCATCGGTTACACCACCGTCCCTGAAATCAACTACGGCTTCGGCCTCAGCCTCAACTGGAAGGGCTTCGACGCCAGCGTGTTCTTCAGCGGCCTTGCCCATGTGACAAGATTCATAGGCGGTTACAACCTCTATGGAGGAGCCGCCACCAACGTCCTCGTCCAGGGACAGATTTTCGCCGACGTTGCGCAGAGGAGCTGGTCCGTGACCCATGACCCGAATGCGGAATATCCCCGCTTCGCCGTCGAAACCCCTTCCAACAACATCGTGCGTTCCACTTTCTGGCAGAAGGACATGAGTTTCCTGCGCCTGAAGAACGCCGAGATAGGCTACACCCTGCCCAAAAAACTCACTTCGAAGGCGGGAATGTCCGCCGTGAGGATTTATCTCCAGGGAGTCAACCTGCTGACTTTCTCCAAATTCAAGCTGTGGGACCCGGAACTCGAGTCCTCCTACGGCAACGTCTATCCCCTGACCAGGAACGTCAGCCTCGGTCTCAATCTTAACTTTTAATCCGGCCGGAATATGAAAAACAATTGCAGATTATTGATTTCAGCCGTCCTGGCAGTCCTCATGTGCGGCTGCGACAGCTTTTTTGACATAAATCTCAAGGACCAGGCCACCCTGGACGACACGATGCAGCGCTCCAGCGCCGTGAGACGCTATCTCGCCCACTGCTATTCCCTCATCCCCCGCGACGAGAACGTAAGGGATTACGAGGGGGGAGTGAACCTCCGCAGCGACGAGTCCCTTGTGGCGAAGTCCCAGTATGAAACCTATTGGTACAAGGTGAGAAGGGGAGAGTACAGCGCCGAAGGCATCAGCGGGACCAGCGTGAATCCCTGGAAAAGGTTCTACGAAGGAATCAACGAGTGCACGACCTTCATCACCAACGTGGATAAGGACCAGGAAGATTCCCCGGCCCTCGTGAGGCAGATGAAGGCCGAGGCGAGGTTCCTGCGAGCCTATTACTATTTCGTCCTTTTCCGTCAGTTCGGCCCCGTGATAGTCTGGGGAGACCAGGCAGCGGATCAGACGGTCAGGGGCGAGACCCTCGACAGGGCCACGGTTGACGATATGGTCGGCTTCATCGTGTCCGAACTGGACGCTGCCGCGGCCGACCTGTGCTACGAGGTCAACGACACCGGACTCGGACTCAACCTCTCCGCCGACAAGGGAAGGGCGACCAAGGGCGCGGCCCTTGCCCTCAAGGCCAGGGTTCTCCTTTATGCCGCATCTCCTCTCTACAACGGCCAGAACGGCACGGGCATCTACTCGGGCCTCACCAACAAGGACGGGAACAGGATTTTCCCCGACTATGACGCTTCCAAATGGGACAAGGCGGCCAGGGCGGCCAAGGACGTGATCGACCTCGGCCGGTACGAGCTCACCAAGGTGACCACCGAGGGCTCCGACCTCCGTAACGCCGCGGCTTCCTACCAGAGCGTCTGGTTCAAGGGCTGGGACACCAACCGGGAGATTATCTGGGGATGGTGGTACCGCTCCTGGGGAGACAGCTCCCTCGGACAGGGCTGCGACGTGGCTTACGCCGCTCCCTCCGGAGGAAAAATCGCCCTCCAGGGCTACTCCCTCACCTCTCCTTCCCTCAAGCTGGTGGACGCCTATCCCATGATGGAAAACGGCCGTTATCCCGTGCTCGGATACCACAAGACCGGCGGTCTTCTCGACTACTCCCGCCCCATAGTGGACCCTGCCTGCGAGGAAATCGGCTACAAGGTGGACGGCTGGGTGAACTCTTACCAGCAGGAAGTGGACGTTGACCCTTCATGGGCCCATCCTTTCAAGGCCCACGCCACGACGGTAGGCCGCGACGGGCGTTACTACGCCAATTTCGTCCCCAACGGCTTCTGGTGGCCTTCTTCCACCACGGCTGAGGGCGGCCCCCTTCGCTTCACGTGCTACAACAACGCCGAGTGCTCTTCGCCTTATTCCGAAACCGACGCCTGCAACAGGGTGGGCTATGTGTGGAGGAGGCTGTACAAGGCCAACAATCCTCTTAAAGACCTCACGGCTCACTATCAGTCAATTCGTTACGTCTATCCCGCCTTCCGCCTCGCCGAGGTGTATCTGACCTATGCCGAGGCCTGCAACGAAATGACGGCGAGGGACGCTTCCGAGGCCCTCAAATATGTCAACCTCGTCAGGGACCGCGTCGGACTGCCGGCCCTTGAGACCGCCTATCCGGACATCGACTTCATGGCCGCCGACTCTCCTTCCACCGTCGCCGGCGTGACCAGGACCGGACGCGAGTGGCTTCGCTGGATGATTCTCCAGGAAAAGATGTGCGAGTTCGCGATGGAAGGCCAGCGTCACTACGACGCCACGAGGTGGATGATTGCGAAGGAAGAATACAATGCCGGCAACTGGACCCTGCATGTTACCTCCGACAATTACGAGGATTCGTACGAGAGGGTCGATACCGACTATATCGGCGGCAGGTCGGTATTCGCCGACAGGGATTATCTCTTCCCCATCGCCTACACCCAGCTCGCAGAAATGACTAATTTTACCCAGAATTACGGTTGGTAGAGACATGAAAAAGATATTTACCCATATTATTCCGCTTGCCGTCCTCGGGGCGCTGTGCTCCTGCGTGGCCGACGACCGCAACAACAACATGGTGGACGACAGCATCACGCTGACGGCTTCTTCCCGGATTCAGGAATCATCCGTCCATGCCGGTGTGTTTACCTTCGGAGTGTCAAAGAGCGGCAAGGGCTCCTCGTCCGCAAAGGCCGTGGTCGGAACGGACGGGGCGGCTGCCCTTCTCGAAGCGTACAACAAGGAAGCGAGCGCCTTGGACCCTTCTTTCGAAGAGCTTGAGGCCATCCCTTCCGACAAATTCACCATCGAGAACGGCAACATCTCGTGGGACGCCTCCGAATTTGTCAAGGACGTCAAAGTCTCGTGGGACCCGGAGGCCGTCGCCTCCCATATCGGAGACAAGGAGAACTGTGTCATAGCCCTTTGCGTCACCTCTCCCGACCTTGCGGTGAATCCTGACGGGAACCTTATGCTCATCCGCCTGACAAGGTCCTCCCTCTCCCTCACCCAGACCATAATTCCCAGGGTCATCGAGAGTTCGAAGGTTGAACCCGGAGAAGACGGCATCCAGCCCGAACTCAAGGAAAACTTCATCTTCGACCTCGAGCTCAGCCATGAGATAAAGAACGTCGGGCTCACCGTTCCCGTGGTGGTGGACAACTCCCTCATCGCCGAATTCAATGCCACCCAGGAAGTGGAGTATTCCCAGGCTCCCGAAGGACTTTTCACCCTTTCTTCGGATTCCGCCTCCATCGGTGAAGGACTGAAATCCACCACGTTCAGCGGAGTTATGGACAAATCCGTCCTCCTTTCGGCGGACGGCCATCTTGAAGAGTTCCCGCCCTACGTGATTCCCGTCAGGGTGGATGCGGAAGGCCTGGACGCCACCATGGCCGGAGAGGACTTCGACCTCAAGGGCCTGGATTTCGACAACATGACTGCGTTCATCACCGTGACCTACAAGGCCTCCCATACGGGCATCCTCTCCGTGACCCGCGAATGGGGAAGGTTCTCCACGGCTTCGGCCGCATGGAACGAGTACTTCGGCGGAACGCCCAATTCCGACAGGAATGTCGCGATGGATAATGAGTATGTGTATGTGGCTGAGACCAATACCACGAAGAACCTGTGGGCGATCAGCATCTCGGATCCTACCAACGTCAGGAAAGTCCCTGTCGGGACCGTCCTCGACGAGGGCATCTTCTACCTGTGCTGCCCGAGGGTGATTCCGAATGAGGACCCTGCCGTAAACGGCGGCAAGGACGTCCTGGTCGTTTCCAACATGAACGAGGGCGATCCCAGGCTGTACTTCTACGTGAACGGCACCGAAAGCGATCCGAAGGTCGTCAAGGCAAACACCTGGGCCGGCCGCAGGCTTGGAGATACCTTCACGTTCTCCGGCACCCTCCAGAACGGAATACTGTTCTTCAAGGACTTCAATTCCGCGCAGGGTACCGTGACCTTCCCTCTGTTGTACAAACCGACGACGGAAGCGGTCAACCTGGTCCGCAGGCTTGAAGCCCCTTCCGTGACGGGAGCCGGTTCATATTTCCCGTTCCCTGACAATATGTACAGGGGCATCTGCTCCGTCAGGGGCAATGAGGAATATATGTCCCAGCTGGTTACTGTCCCCGAAGGACAGAAGTTCGACGGTGGCGTCGGCGGCATAACACCGACTTTAAGCCCGCTTTCCGGCTATTATCGTGATGCAGCCTTCAGGTTCTTCGAATACGGAGGCAAACGTTATGTCGCATACAGCCGGCAGGTCAGTGGCGCGGATGGCCGCCTCATCATACTTGAGGGCGCTCCCGAGGATGACTGGACAAAGATACTCGAGGACCGCAACATCGTCTATCAGGCTGCGATCCAGGAAGAGGCCGAGATGCAGGATGAATACAACGCCAGCCCCAAGTCTTCCGGCCACAGCGGCATGGACATCGACGTGAGGCAGATTAACGGCGACGTCTATATCGTCGTCGTCAAGCAGAACGTCGGTCTCTCGCTGTTCAGAATGACCAAGTGATGAAAGGTCTCCCCTTCATACTTGCCGGAGTCCTTCTCTTGTCCGCTTCGTGCGGCAAGAAGGAGGCTCCGGTCTCGTATGAGCCTGTCGTGGCGGTGGAACTTCTGGAAGCGGGAGCTGTCTCGGCGTCGTTCCAGGTCAAGGCCATAGACGCGGTTTCCGTGTCCTACGGCGTAGGTAAGACCCTTGCGCAGGCGGGCGCCATGCCTTTGTCCGCCAAGACGTCATCCACGTCCCTTTCCACGCTTCGCCTGGATGTTGGCTCCCTTGAGCCGGAGACCTCTTATGTGCTATGCGCCAAAGGAATAGGGCCGGGAGGGGAGCAGGGGGATGTCAAATCCCTTGAGTTCGCCACGGCTTCTTCTCCGGGGACGCTGTATCCCTGGGAAAAGGCCAGGACGGGTCCTCCTTCCTTTGCGGACATGACCCTGATTCCCGGGCCGAGTTCCCACCGCAATCCCCTGGAGTGGAGCAAAGACCGCTGGTACAGCCATGTGTGCTACAAGGACGAGGATGGCGGGGAACACTGGTTCTTCGACTCTTTCCTTCTTATAGAGGGGCAGCAGACAGGCGTTTACGGCAGTCCCGGGATTACCTATGTCCTGTCGGAACAGTCCGTCCCTTCGGCTGACAAGGCCGAGTGGGAGGAGCTTCTTGATTTCTGGTTCGACGGAGGCACCTTCCTCTGGCAGGAGAGCTGGTGGGGAGACGGAACTTCGTCTTTCGGACGCTGGTACAGCGGGAAGATGGTCACTCCCGCCCCCGTGTTCCCTGACGGCCAGCTGACTGCCCTGGACAGGTGCATAGGCGAGGTGGCCTCGAGGATAGGCCCTCCTCCTTCCAAAAGATATATCGTGATGGCCCTTCCCGAGCCGATTTATTTCGACAACTACATCACCTCCGTGGAATCCGGGAGCGGAAACACCCGTTACTGGGGGAGCCTCGGCGGCCGTGAGATGGATTTTTCCAAGGTTGAAGACAGGATAGAGGCCTGCAAATGGTTTATAGACGAGGTAAGGGCCGCATTCGCCCGCAAGGGCTACGACAATATAGAACTCGCCGGCTTCTACATTCTTCCGGAGGTACTGGACCTTCGGTGGAGGGCGGCGTACAAGGAATATGACACCCTGGTGCCGGCCATTGCCGACTATCTCCATTCTTTCAACGAGGGCCTGTACTGGATTCCGTACAACATGGCCGCGGGCTACAAGGTCTGGAAGGATACTTTCAAGATGGATATGGCCTGGATGCAGCCGAATTATTATTGGGACGAGACGGGAGCCCATCCCATGGATGCCACTTTCCGGGAAATCAGTTCCCTGGGCATGGGACTCGAGCTGGAGTTCGAGTACTCCATGGTGGAGGCCGTGAACGGGGCTGTGTCCGCCGCTAAGTACAGGGGACGTTTCGAAGAATATCTCAGCCGGGCCAAATCCTCCGGCATCTACGGCCGGTCTCCGATGGCCTTGTATTCCGGGACCGACGCCCTCAATCAGCTTGCGGTTTCCCCCCTTCCCGGGGACAGGGAAATGTATCACAAACTGGGACGCTTCATTACGGAGTCCCCGCTAAAAAGACAGTAAATGAAGAGATTACTCGTTGCCTTGGCGGCTTTTGCCTGCACCTTCGCCTCAGCCTCAGTCCGGGTCCCGGCCGACCTTGACCTCGTGGGCTACTACCACCGCCTGCCATACGAGTGGGACGCGGCCCGCTTCGCCCCCCACGTCAGCTATACCGATGCCACGGGGGTGGAAAGATGGCTGTTCGAGTCTTTCCTTTTCATTGAAGGCCATGACGTCAAAAGAGACCTCAATCTCTCCCTGTCGGCCACGGGACTGTCGGCCCGCAAGGATTCGTGGGAGGATCAGCTGGAGCTTTGGCTCGCCCCGGGAGGCGGAGTCTCGGAGCTCGACAAGGCGTGCGCGGCGGCGGCCGGAAGGATAGGCGAGCCCCTTGTCAGGCGCAGCGTCGTCATTGCCATCCCCGACGCCATCATGCTGGAGAATTTCGCCGACAAGAACTCTTCTACGGTGTATTGGGGCGAGGTCGGCGGGAAGGCCCTCGATTTCTCTTCGGACAGGGACAGGCTCAAGGCCTATTATTGGTATATAGACAAGGCCCGCAAGATGTTCGACGCCCTCGGGTGTACCCATCTTGACCTTGCCGGTTTCTACATCACTTCGGAGGAAATCCATCTTCCGTGGGGCGATACCCCCATTGAAAGGCTGAACTGCCGCTACAAGCGCTGGGAGAAGATAATTCCCGCCGTGGCCTCCTACTGCCATGCGAAGGACCAGGGACTGTATTGGATACCCTACAACATGGCTCCGGGGTACAAAAGCTGGAAAAGGCTGGGGTTCGACATGGCCTGGATGCAGCCCAATTATTACTGGGACCTGAAGAATCCCGACCGGCATCCCTTCGACAGGACGATGGAGGAAATCAGGAAATACGGGATGGGAATGGAGACGGAGTTCGAGTTCTCCATGGTTGAGGATGAAATGTCCCGCGTCGGTGTAGGGCCGGACGGAGAGGGGGCTCCCGCATTCACCCCCGGGGACGTCCCCGCGCTCAGGGAACGTTTCCGCGAGTATATGAGGAGGATGCTGGATTCCGGCCTCTACGGGAAGGCACCCATAGCGGTATATACAGGCTCCAACGCCCTTACCCAGCTGGCCCTTTCCCCGGTTCCCGCCGACAGGGCCCTGTATCTTGAGTTTTGCAGTTTCATCGCAAGCAGCCCGCTTCGCCGCGACAGGCCGGAGACTGTGTCCGAAATCGGCGCGGACGGGTCCCTGGTCTCCCTGAAAGACGCCCGGACGGGATGGAACTATGCCGGCGGCGGAGGACTCTGGAGGCTCTATTACAACACGAAGGAGGAAAAAGAGATAGAAATCACCCCGGAAGGCCAGAGCCCCGTCATTACAAGGGACAAGGGACTGACTACCATTGAATACAACGGACTTGTGAGCAGGGGAAAGACCCTTGGCTTCCGCCTTGTCCTCAAGGTGAGGGAAGAGGGCGGGGGGCTTCGCTTCACCGCGAATCTCGAAAACAACGAGCCCGGGACCATCGTGCGGGAGCTACAGTATCCCCTTGTCGGAAACCTCTCCCTCCCCGAAGACTTTAAGCTCCTTACCACCCACACCGGCGGACAGCTTTTCGACAGCCCTCTCGAGGCCATCCTCAACGTCCCCGTCAGGACCCTCTACATGAAGCCGGACCAGTATTTCCGGCAGTACGACCTCCAATACCCGAGAAACGCCGCGTCCAACTGTTTCGCGTTCACGGGAGAGGGGAGCGGCCTTTATTTCGGCAGCCACGACCCTTCTTTCCAGCAGACCTGGCACGGACTGAGGGCCTATCCTGCGGAAGGGACCATTTGCCCCGACGGG
>CAMOVV010000033.1 GCA_946627685.1 uncultured Bacteroidales bacterium | reverse complement strand
TCGGCGTGATGACGGCCTTCCTCCAGCTCGTGGGCCAGATTCAGAACCCCACCCTGCGCCTCACCAGGCAGATTCCTTCCTTTGCCAACGCCACCGCTTCCATAGACAGGCTCATGGCCCTCGAGGCCACACCCAGGGAAGTATCCGGAGACCCTGTCGTGATACCCGGAACGGCCGGAATCCGTCTTGACAAGGTCTCGTTCAGGTATGACGACGAGAGCCGCTATATCTTCAAGGATTTCAGCTTCGATTTCCCTCCGGGGAGCCGCACCGCGATAGTGGGGGAGACCGGAGTCGGAAAGAGCACCCTCATAAGGCTGATGATGGCCCTTCTGTCCCCGTCCGAGGGAAGGGTCGTGCTCTACGGGGAAGGGAAAGAGGCGGAGGCCTCGGCCCTCACGAGGCGGAACCTCGTGTATGTTCCTCAGGGAAACTCCCTTTTCAGCGGAACCATCCGGGAGAACCTTCGGCTCGGGAAGCCTGACGCTACGGAAGAGGAGATGTTCCATGCCCTCCGTACGGCGGCCGCCGAGTTCGTTTTCGACCTGCCGGACGGCCTGGACACCGTTTGCGGGGAAGGCGGGGCCGGACTCAGCGAAGGACAGGCCCAGAGGCTCGCCATCGCAAGGGGGCTCCTCCGTCCCGGAAGCATCCTTCTCCTGGACGAGTTTTCCTCTTCCCTCGACCCTGACACGGAGGACCGCCTGATGCGTGGACTGACGGCCGGAGAGGAGGCGAAAACGATGATTTTCATCACTCACAGGCAAAAGATTTCGGACTTCTGCGAAAACCGTCTTTTATTGGAACGTTAAAGGAATGTTTTTTGTTACAGTAAGATAATTTCGTGGTTAGTAATTATTTTATTGTATGAATAAGAAACTTTTATCCGTCGTGGCGTTCCTTTCCGCATTTTCCGCCTGCCTGCAGGCGCAGGAAGCCTCGCCGACCCTCATATCCCTTGAGGATGCCCTCAGGATCGCTCTCAGCGAGAACGTGTCGGTGAAGGTTGCGGACAAGGAAATCGAGAGAGCCGAATACGCCCGCAAAGGGACCTATGCCTCCCTTTTTCCCCAGGTCGATGCGACCGGGTCGTTCCAGAGGACAATAAAAAAGCAGGTCATGTACATGGACTTCGACATGTCGGCGTTTTCCGGCATGGGCGGAGAGGGGGAAATCCCCGGTGAAGGCACGGAAGGCGCCGCCGCGGCGGACATTCCGGCTCCGGAGTCGGGTTCCTCTTCCGGCGGAGGAATCGAGGTCGGCCGCTGGAACACCTTCAGCGGCGGCATTTCAGCCGTCATGCCCCTTGTGAACGCCCAGCTCTGGAAGGGAATACAGATTTCTGGACAGGAGGTTGAGCTGGCCGTGGAAAAGGCCCGTTCCTCCCGTATAGATATGGTAACGCAGGTGAAGGAAGCCTTCTATTCGGTCCTTCTGGCCAAGGAAGCCCTGAACGTGTATAAGGAAGTGTTCGACAATGCCATGGCCAATTATGCCCAGACCGAGAAAAGGCATAACGCCCAGAAGGCCTCTGACCTCGAGCTTACGAGGGCGAAGGCGTCCGTGTCCAACGCCGTTCCCAACGTCTATAACGCCGAGAGTTCGGTCATCCTCGCCCTTTGGCAGCTGAAGGCCGTCATGGGAGTGGACCTGGACATGGATATAGATGTGGCAGGTTCCCTGGAAGATTACGGGAAGAGCATGCTCTACGATGTCAACGAGGCCTCGTCAATGGACCTTGACTACAACTCCACGATGCGTCAGCTCGCCATCCAGGCCGAAGAACTGGCAAACAACGTCAAGATGCAGAAGTACGCCTTCCTCCCTACCCTTGCGGCGTCCTTCTCCTACAGCTTCAACGCCATGACCAACGATTTCAAGTTCAGCGAGTACCGCTGGACTCCCTATTCCTTCGTCGGTCTTTCGCTGAGCATCCCCATCTTCTCGGGAGGCAAGAGGTCCAGCGACCTCCGGGCTGCCAGAATTCAGGCCGAGGAGCTTAACCTCCAGAGGGCTGACACCGAGCGCCAGCTGAAGATAGGCATCCGCCAGTACCTCAACACGATGGAGACCAAGATGAAATCCTTCGCGGCTGCGTCGGACGCGGTTGAAACCGCCCGCAAGGCCTACGACATCGCCCAGAAGTCATATAACGTGGGCCGCAGCACCATCACCGACCTCAACGACGCCCAGCTGGGCCTCACCCAGTCCCGTCTGGCCGTTTCCCAGGCCATCTACGATTTCGAGGTCGCCAAGGCCAACCTTGAAAAGATACTCGGCCGCGACGTCAGCGGACAGCCGGTTTTTTGGAAATAAAAAATAGAAACAGATATGAAAAGAATTTGTGAAATAGTGGCATTTGCTGCCATGGCGGCCGTCATGGCATCTTGCGGAGGCAAGAAACCGGCCGCCGCCACCGCGTCGGACGCTCCCGCCGTTCAGGCCGTCAGAATCAGCACCGTGGCCGCCGAGAGGCAGACGGTGCCCCAGACGGAGGTTTATTCCACTTCCGTCCAGGCCTTTGCAGTCAACAACATAGCCCCCCAGTCGGGAGGACGCATCCAGAAAATCAACGTGGACGTGGGTTCCTTCGTCGGAAGGGGACAGGTGCTGGCCGAGATGGACCGCACCCAGCTCGAGCAGCAGAAGCTCCAGTTCTCGAACCTTGAGACCGAGCTCGGCCGCCTTCGCCAGCTTTTCTCCGAAGGAGGAGTGTCGCAGAGCGATTTCGAGGCTGCCGAACTGCAGTACAACGTGGCCAAGGCCACCCTTGCCAACCTCGAAGAAAACGTTGACCTCCGTTCCCCGATTGACGGAGTGGTGAGCGCCCGCAACTATGACCGCGGGGACATGTACACCATGGGGATGCCGATTTTCACCGTCCAGCAGATTGTCCCCGTCAAGCTTCTCGTGGGCGTGTCGGAGACCGACTATACCAAGGTGAAGCCCGGACAGAAGGTGGACGTCGAGGCTGACGCCCTTCCAGGCCGCTCTTTCACCGGGACGGTACGGAAGGTATATCCCACGATGGACGCCGCTTCCCACACTTTCACCGTTGAGGTGACCGTTCCCAACACTGATAGGGCCCTTCGCCCAGGAATGTACTGCAAATCAACCATTTCCTTCGGAGACAACAATTCCATCGTCATCCCTGACAAGGCTGCCGTCAAGCAGCTCGGCTCCGGCCAGAGGTTCGTCTTCATCCTTCAGGACGACGGCACCGTGAGGAGCTCCGCCGTGACCCTCGGCCGCCATTTCGGTTCTTCCTACGAGATTCTCTCCGGCGTGGAGGAAGGTGACGTAATCGCCGTGGACGGCGCTTCTTCGCTCAAGGACGGAGACAAGGTTGAAGTCGTGAACAGATAAAAAGTCCCCTGACCATGAGTATTTTCAGAGCCGCGGTGCAGAAACCGGTCACGACGGTGCTCGTCTTCGTAGCCTTCGTCGTGTTCGGTATCTACTCGCTGATAAACACTTCCATCGCCCAGTTCCCGGATTTCGACGCGAATGTGGTGATGGTCATGAGTTCATATCCGGGGGCCAGCGCCTCCGATGTCGAGAACAACCTCACCAAACTCCTGGAGAACTCCCTCAACGGAGTGGAGAACCTCAAGGACATGACCTCCCGTTCCAGGGAGAACATCGCCATCGTAATCCTCGAATTTGAATACGGCACCGACATCAACAATGCCTGCAACGACGTCAGGGACAAGCTGGACATGGTGAGCATGACCCTTCCGGACGGGGCTTCACAGCCCTACCTGGTGAAGTTCAGCCTCGACGACATGCCGATTATGATTCTGTCCGCCACGGCGGAAGAATCCTTCAACGGCCTCGACCGCATCCTCGACGACAGGGTCACGACTCCGCTCGCCCGTGTTGACGGAGTGGGTACCGTGAACGTGGTCGGAGCCCCCACCCGCGAAATCCAGGTCTATTGCGACCCCAACAAGCTGGCCGGCTACGGACTTTCCATCGCCGGAATCGCGGGGGCAATCTCGTATGAGAACCGCAACGTCCCTTCCGGAAGCATAGACATAGGGTCCGAAACCTATTCCCTCCGCGTGGAGAAGGAGTTCAAGGACCCGAGGGAGATTCTTGACGTGGTAGTCGGGTACAGCGGCGGAAACGTCGTGTATCTGAGGGATGTGGCCACCCTGGTGGACGGCCCCGCCGAGAAGTACCAGCAGTCCTTCACCGGAGGAATCCAGTCGGCGGCCATCACCATCCAGAAACAGACCGGGTCGAACACCGTGAACGTCATCAAGCAGGTGAAGAAGAAGCTTGCCGAAATCGAGCCGAACCTTCCTCCCGACATTCACATATCCACCGTCATCGACTCTTCCGACAATATCATCAACACCATCCGCTCCCTCATCAAGACCATCCTGATTACCCTCGTGGTGGTCATGTTCGTGGTGTTCATCTTCCTTGGCCGCTGGAGGGCCACCTTCATCATCGTCCTTGCCATCCCCATCGCCCTGATGGGCTCGCTGATTTACCTTCTGGCGACGGGCAACACGCTGAACATCATCTCCATGTCGGCCCTCTCCATTGCCATCGGAATGGTTGTGGACAACTCCATAGTCGTCCTTGAAAATATTTCCAAGCATATAGAAAGGGGTGAGAATACGAAAGAGGCCGCCGTGAACGGCACCTCCGAGGTGGCCGGTTCCATCATCGGCTCCACCCTCACCACCCTCTGCGTCTTCCTTCCCCTCACCATGGTCAAGGGCATGGCCGGAATCATGTTCACCCAGCTCGGGTGGATTGTTTCCATCATCATGATAGTGTCCACCGCCATGGCCCTCACGCTGGTGCCGGTAATGTGCTCCCGAATGCTGAATGCCGGCCCGAAGTCCGGCCGCCTGCACAGGATGATATTCGACCCCATCGAGAAGGGGCTTGCCGCCATCTCCAGGTGGTATTCCAGAATCGTTCTCTGGTGCATCACCCACCGCAAGACGGTCACCCTCGGCGCCTTTGCCATCATCATCGTCGTCGTGGGCCTTCTGGCGCCCAATATCAAGACGGGATTCTTCCCCAATTCCGACCAGGGACGTCTGTCCATCACCGTCGAGCTTCCCGTAGGCACGGGCCAGGAGGTCACCGGACGCTTCGCCGCCGACCTTTACAAGCGTTTCTCCTCGGAGATTCCTGAAATCAAGGTGTTCGAGTACAGGTTCGGCCAGGCCGACTCCGACAACTCCTTCGCCAACATGAGGAACAACGGTTCCTACCTTATCTCCATGAATATCAACCTCGGTTCCATGGAGGACCGCGACCGTTCCACCTCCGACATCGCCAACATAATCCGCGCGGAGCTCGCCGAGTATCCTGAAATCACCAGGGCCCTCGTCAGCGAAGGCATGGGAGGCGTAGGCGGAGCCACCACTGCCACCCTCGAGATTTACGGATACGATTTCGACGAGACCGACCGTGTGGCGCGTGAAATCCAGGAAAAGATGCTCCAGAGCGGAGACTTCGTGCAGGTGACCCTCAGCAGGGATGCCTATACTCCTGAGTATCAGGTTGATTTCGACAGGGAGAAGCTGGCCTTGAACGGCCTCAGCTCCACCACCGCGGGCAATGCCTTCAGCGCAGCCATGAGCGGTTCCGTGATGTCCTTCTTCCGCGAGGAGGGAGACGAGTACAACATCCGCGTCCGTTACGCCAAGGGCTACCGCTCCAGCATCGCCGACATAGAGAACGTGATTATCTATTCGGCCACCGGCAAGCCCGTAAGAATCAAGGAACTGGGCACTGTTGTAGAGACCAAGGTGCCTCCCACCATCGAAAGGAAGAACCGCGAGAGATACATTACCGTGACCGGAATCACCGCGAAGGGTGTCGCCATGAGCGACGGCGTGAAGAGCGTCAATGACATCGTGAAGAGCGTGAACATTCCCGTCGGCATCACGACCGAAATGTCCGGAGACTTCGAGGACCAGCAGGAAATGTTCGGCGACCTCGGCGTCCTCCTCCTCCTTATCCTCATCCTGGTCTATATGGTCATGGCCGCCCAGTTCGAGAACTTCGTCAATCCCTTCGTCATCATGTTCAGCATCCCCTTCGGCTTCATGGGCGTCCTCCTCGGACTCTGGCTCACCGGCACCCAGCTGGACGTGATTTCCATGGTGGGAATCCTCATCCTCGTGGGTATCGTCGTCAACAACGGCATCGTGCTCATCGACTACATCAACCTCATGAGAGAGAGGGGGATGAGCGTAATAGACGCGGCCGTCACCGCGGCGCAGAGCCGTCTCCGCCCGATTCTCATGACCACCCTCACCACCGTCATCGGCATGCTTCCCCTCGCCCTCGGCAGGGGAGAGGGTTCCGAAACCTGGAGGGGCCTCGGAATGTCCGTGGCCTGGGGACTTTCCTTCTCCACCGTCGTCACCCTCGTGCTCATTCCCACCATCTACTGCATCTTCGCCACCAGGCAGGAGCGCAGGCAGTCCAGGAAACATAATTTTATAGTGAAGTAGTCATGAAAGCTTTGTTCATAGCCTATTCGCAGGCCTACAACCAGGATATCATAGAGATTCTCGACTCCTTCGGCCAGAGGGGGTTCACACGGTGGACCGACGTCGGCGGCCGTGGCGGAAAGGACGGTCTTCCCCATCTCGGGAGCCACGCCTGGCCGGAGATGAACCATGCCATGTTCGCCTTCGTGGAGGATGACGCCGTGGCCGGGAAAATCATGGCCGCCCTTGAGAAGGAGGATGCCTCCCATCCCGACCTCGGACTGAGAGTTTTCTCCTGGAACGTCGATTCGAGGTAGGATTTCAAGGAAAATGATTATATTTGTAGATAAACCTATAAACGATTTTTTATGGAACAAATAGCTACCAATACCAATTTCAGCGAATTGGTGGGACAGGGAACGGCCCTGGTGGATTTCTGGGCCACCTGGTGCGGCCCCTGCAGGGTCCTCGGCCCCACCGTGGACGAAATCGCAAACGAATATGAAGGCAGGGTCACTGTCGTGAAATGCAATGTTGACGACTGCGAGGACATCGCCGTGGAATATGGCATCCGCAACATTCCCACCCTCATCTTCTTCAAGGACGGCCAGCCTGTCGACAAACTCGTCGGAGCCGTGCCCAAGAGCGAAATAACGGGTAAACTCGACGCAATACTCGGAGCATGAGACGCCTTGTCTTTATCATCCTCACCTCTCTTCTGCTGGTCTTGCCGACCGTCGCCGGAGCCCAGGTGAGGTTCGGTGTTGTCGGGGGATTCACTTCTTCGTCCTCCAACGTCAAGGAGTTCAGCACCTCCTCCGTTTCGCTCTACCATGCAGGAGTCACCGTCAAGCTTCCCCTCGGCCCTGTGACCCTCCAGCCTTCGCTTCTTTATCAGGTGAAGGGTTCCACCCTCGATGACGTCCTGTCCGGCGATAAAAAGGCCAATCTCGAGACTAAGGCCGGTTTCGTGGAGATTCCGCTCCAGATCCAGGTGGGCCTGAAGCTCGGACCTATACGGCCCTATGCCTTCGGCGAGCCTTTCGTCGGCTTCGGCATCACCAACAGCGCTTCTTCCGACAGTTTCGTTGACAGCATCAAGAACAGTTGGAAGGAATCCGGACTGAACCGCTGGGAATACGGGCTCGGCCTCGGTGCGGGCGTCGAACTTCTCGGCCACATCCAGATCAGCGCCAAGTATTTCTGGAACTTCGGCTCGCTTGCTGACAACAACGACAAGGTGAGCGCTTCCGACATAGGGAATACCGTCAGGTCCGCCTTCAAGGACGGCCGCAACTTCAACGGTATCTCCGTTTCCGCCGCCCTTCTGTTCTAGGATTTTCAGCCGGGGCAGGGGATGGATGTCAACAAAATAAAAGAGTATCTCGGGAAGGACTGGGAGGCTGTTTCACGCCTCCTGGCCTCTTCGCTTTCCAGCGACATCGCCCTCCTGGAGAGGGTGAACAAGGGGATTCTGTCCGCTCCCGGGAAACAGCTGCGTCCGGTGATAAGCCTTCTTGTCGCCAGGGTCTGCGGCGGGGGGAAGGTGACCGGAGACAGCATCAGGTGCGCCGCCGCAGCCGAACTCCTGCACAACGCCACCCTCCTTCATGACGACGTCGTGGACGACAGCCCCAGCCGGAGGGGGATACCCACGGTCTCAGCCGTCCTTGGCAGGAGGTCTTCCGTCCTTCTGGGGGATTTCTGGCTTGTCAGGGCCATGGACAATATCCTCGCCTCCAGGCGGGGAGGCAGCAGGCTCATAAGGGTTTTCGCATCCACCCTTTCCGACCTTGCCGAAGGGGAACTCCTTCAGCTTGAAAAGTCCTTCTCCTGCGACACCGGAGAAAAAGACTATCTGAGGATAATCTACGGGAAGACGGTCTCCCTTTTCAGGGCCACCGCCCTCACCGCGGCTTTTTCCGTAAAAGCTTCCCCCGAGCGGGAGCGGGCGGCCGAGGACTATGCCGTCAACCTCGGCTATGCCTTCCAGATTAAAGACGACATCCTCGACTACAACGGCGGCGACGGCATAGGAAAGCCGGTATGCGTCGATTTGAAAGAGAAGAAGATAACCCTCCCGCTTCTGGGCGCCTTCAGGAACGCCGGGCCGGACGCGGAGAAAGAGGTGAGAAGCAAGCTGGCTTCTGTCCCTTCCGGTCAGGACCTCGTCGGGGAAATCAGCAGTTTCGTGAGGGAAAAGGGTGGCGTGGAGTATGCCGAAGGCGTGCTCTCCGACTATGTTTCCAAGGCGGTGTCAGCCCTTGGCGTTTTCCCTCCTTCAAAAGAGCGCGAAATACTTGAGAGTATAGCTTACTTCGTATCA
>CAMOVV010000032.1 GCA_946627685.1 uncultured Bacteroidales bacterium | reverse complement strand
AAGCCTGTGGTCTTCCGTCTCCTCGACCCGCCCCTTCATGAGTTCGTTCCCAAGACCGACGACAAGAAGGCCGAGCTGGCGAAGGCTCTCGGCGTGACCGTGGAAGAAATCGAGAAGAGGGGCAACGCCCTCCATGAAATCAACCCTATGATGGGTCACCGCGGTGTCCGTCTGCACGTCTCCTTCCCCCTCATCGCCGAGACCGAGTACAAGGCCATCTTCGAGGCTACCGCCGAGCTTATCCATAACGGAAAGAACCCCCAGCCCGAGATTATGATTCCCGTCACCATCTCCGCCCGCGAGCTCAGCTTCCAGAAGTCCATCTGCGACCGCGTGAAGGCCGAGGTTGAAGGCAGGTTCGGAATCAACATCGAATACCACTTCGGCACCATGATTGAAATCCCGCGCGCAGCCCTCACCGGCGACCGTATGGCCCGCGCCGCGGAATTCTTCTCCTTCGGTACCAACGACCTCACCCAGATGACCTTCGGCTTCAGCCGCGACGACGTGGGCACCTTCATGGGCGACTACCTCGGACAGAAGCTCCTGGATGCGGATCCGTTCCAGACCATCGACACCAAGGGCGTAGGCAAGCTCGTGGAATTCGGCGTACAGTCCGGACGTTCCAAGAGGCCCGACCTCAAATGCGGCGTCTGCGGAGAGCATGGCGGAGACCCTGATTCCATCTATTTCTTCAACATGATTGGAATCGACTACGTTTCCTGCTCGCCCTACCGCGTTCCCATCGCCCGCCTTGCCGCCGCGCAGGCCGCGATAAGCCAGAGCAAATAATCCCCAAAACGAAGAGTATCATGAAAAAGACAGTTTTGATGCTTGCCGCCGTTCTCGCCATGGTTTGCGGGTGCGGGAAAAAGCAGGCCAAATTCTTCCCCGCCGAGGCTTTCGACGGCACGGTCGGAGGACAGAGCGTCTCCCTTTATACCCTCAAGGCCGGAGATATCGCCATGCAGGTGACCAACTTCGGCGCCAGGGTCGTGTCCCTCTACACTCCCGACCGCAAGGGCAACATGGCTGACATCGTGTGCGGCCACGCCACCCTCGACGAGTATGTCAATCCCGTAGGCGAACGTTTCCTCGGAGCCTGCGTAGGCCCCGTCGCCAACCGCATCTCCAACGCCAGCTTCTATGTGAACGACACCCTCTACCGCATCCCCGCCAACGACAACAAGGTGAACACCCTGCACGGAGGTCTCCTCGGAGTCGATAACGTCGTGTGGACCGTCAAAGAGGTGACACCCAGCTCCATAACCCTTACCTACCTCCGTCCCGACGGACAGGAAGGCTATCCCGGAAACCTCGACATCGAGATGAAATACTCCCTGACGGAGGACAACTCCTTCCGCGTGGACTACAAGGCCGTGACCGACAAGGCCACCCCCGTCAACATGTCCAATCACCCCTTCTTCAACCTAAGGGGCGAGGGTACCGAGCAGATTCTGGATTACATGATGACGGTGAATGCCGACAGGATAGTCGCCATCGACGCCCAGAGCATCCCTACCGGGGAACTCATGGACGTCACCGGCACCCCCTTCGACTTCCGCGAGCCCCACACCATTGGGGAGAGGATTGACCAGAGGGAGAATGAGCAGATAAAGAACGGAAACGGGTATGACCACAGCTGGTGCCTCAGCGGCACCGAGCCGGTCCACGAGGCCTGCTCCGTGTGGGATCCCAAGTCCGGCCGCTGCGTGACCGTGCTGACCGACCAGCCCGCCATCCAGATTTACACCGGCAACTTCTTCGACGGCAAGACTACCGGAAAATATGGGGAACCCCTCAATTTCCGCACGTCGATAGCCCTTGAGACCCAGCATTATCCCGACTCCGTGAACCAGCCTTCATTCCCTTCCATCATCCTGAATCCCGGAGACACCTACACCCAGGTGTGCATCTACAAGTTCTCCGTAAAGGAGTAGCCGCAAGCCTGCGCAGGTGATTTAGGGCGTCCGTACAGTTGTACGGGCGCCTTTTTTTGGCTATATTCGCGGGAAATATCAAGAATCGCCATGAAGAACTTTTTCAGGGTAATGCTTATTGTCGCCGCTTTGGCGGGGGCTGTTCTCGCAGTCTCCTGCGGCAGGCATGGAAACCCCGGCTCCGTCAACTCGGAATTTGCCACATTCATAAAGTCTTACACGGGAGGAATCATCTCCGGCAAGTCCACCGTCAAGGTGCAGCTGTCCTCTCCTGTCCCCGGCGCCGTTCCCGGGGAAGAGGTCAAAGACGGAATCATCAGTTTCTCCCCGTCGGTGAAGGGAAGCGCCAGGTGGCTGGCCGCCGACATGGTCGAATTTATCCCTGAGAGCGGCGCGCTGAAGCCCGGACAGACCTACATCTGCCGTTTCCGCCTCGACAAGGTGATGAAGGTCAGGCGCAGGTTTTCCAGGTTCACGTTCCGTTTCCTCGTGGCGCAGAAAGTGGCCGAAATCATCCCGGGGGACATGACGATTACGTCCTCCTCCCCTGCGGAGGCGTCGGCGGAGGGCATCGTCCGTTTCAGCGAGGAGGTCTCCGCGGAGCAGGCAAAGAAGATGTTCTCTGTCAGTTATCCTTCCGACAGCGTGGAGTTCAGCCTCGTTCCCGGGGATAATCCTTCGGAATACAGGTATGAGGTGTTCAATCTTGCAAGGGGCGAAAAGGACAGGAAGCTGAAGCTTTCCCTCGACCTTTCGGGAACTTCTTTCAAGTCGGACTCTTCCCCCGTCGTCGTCATCCCCGCCCGGGGAAGGTTCTCCGTCACGGGGGCCGTTCTCGAAGAGGGTGATTCCCCTTGCGTCGCCGTCAGTTTTTCCGAGGCCCTGAAGGAGGATTCCGGCTTCGAGGGTCTTGTCTTCCTTGAGGGAGTCTCGCGTCAGTATCTTCGCGTCCGCGACAATGTCGTGAGGGTATATTTCGAAGGCTCCGGCGATTCGTCGGTGAAGCTCACCGTGGATTCCGGTGTCAGGAGCCATGACGGCGCCCGGCTCGGGGAGACTTTTACCCAGGTTTTCGTCCCCGGAGAACCCAAGCCCGCCGTCGAGATTCCCCTTCAGGGGACCATCCTTCCGGACCCGAAGGAACTCATCCTCCCTTTCAGGGCGGTGAACCTTAAGGCCGTGGATATCAAGGTTATAAAAATCTACGAAGACAATATACTCTCCTTCCTCCAGGACAACGACCTTGCCGGGGGAAGCAGCATAAGAAGAAGCGGACGCCTTATCTGCAAACGTACCGTACGCCTGGACGCCGACCCCTCCAAGGACCTTCGCCGCTGGCAGGATTTCTCTGTTGACCTCTCCGGCCTTTTCAAGGAGGAGCCCGGGGCGATTTACAGGGTGCGCATCACCTTCAACCGCGACTATTCCCTCTACGGAAGCGGGAGGACGGCCCCTTCGGGAGGCATGATAGACCTTTCCGCCGACGGCCTCACCGAGGAAGAAACGGCCGTTTGGGACATTCCCGAGCCCTACTATTATGACAATGACTACGACTGGAGCGAGTATGAGTGGAAAGACAGGGACAACCCCCTGAAACCCACCTACTACATGGTCTATGATTACCCTGAGAAGAACCTAATGTCGAGCGGGCTCGGAGTCATAGCGAAGTATTCCGGCGGCGACGTCCTCTGGGTGAGCGTGAGCGGGATAAAGACCGCCGGGCCAGTCTTCAACGCCGACCTGTCTGTGTATGACTACCAGCTCAGGGAAATCGGCTATGCCCATACGGACCCTGACGGAATGGCTCAGGTCTCCCTTTCCGGGAAGCCTTTCGTGGTGGTCGCTTCCAAGGGAAACTCCAAGACCTATCTCAAGGTGACTGACGGGACGGAAAATTCCCTCAGCCGTTTCGATGTGGGAGGAAAGACCCTGGAAAAGGGCCTGAAGGCCTTCGTGTACGGTGAGAGAGGGGTCTGGCGTCCCGGCGACACCCTCCACCTGACGATGATCCTGGACGACAGGGAGGGCCGCGTTCCGGACACCCATCCCGTCGTGATGGAGCTTTACGCCCCTGAAGGCCAGTTCTATTCCAAGCAAATCTGCTCCTCGGGCAAGAACGGATTCTATGTGTTCTCCGTTCCCACCAGGCCCGAGGACCCCACCGGGTCGTGGAACGCCTGGTTCAAGATTGGAGGAGCCTCTTTCCACAAAGCCTTGAGAATCGAATCCGTCAAGCCTAACAGGCTGAAGATAGAGACGAACCTTGAAAATAAAACCATTAGGGGAGGAAGCCTGACCGAGGTGTCCCTCTCCTCGAGGTGGCTTACAGGCCCTCCAGCTTCCCGCCTCCGCGCGGACATGAAGATGAATCTCTCCTCGGCCGGCCACTCTTTCAAGGGTTTCGAAGCCTATTCTTTCACCCGTCCGATGAGCGCGTACCAGGGCGGGGAGCACCGCATTTTGGATGTGACGCTGGACGCTTCGGGAACCGCTTCCGAGAAGGTCAGGATGCCTGATGCGGGGGATGCCCCGGGGATGTTAAGGGCCGATATAGTCTGCAGCGTGACCGAGCCGGGAGGCGATATCAGCTATTCCACCGTCACCGTACCGTTCTCTCCGTACGAGAGTTACGTAGGAGTGAAGATGCCTGAGGATGGCAGGGAAGGATTCGTGGAGACGGATAGGGACCATCCTCTCTCGGTCGCCGTCGTGGATTCCGAAGGGAAGAGAATCGCCGGCAGGAAGGTGGAGTACAGGATATACAAGCTCCGCTGGAGCTGGTGGTGGGAGTCGAAGGAGGAGAGCCTGGATTCCTATGTGAACGGGACCGGAGCCGAGCTGGTTTCTTCCGGGGAAGTGGTTTCAGGACAGCAGGATGCCACCATTCCCTTCAGGGTGGATTATCCCGATTGGGGAAGGTACCTTGTCTATGTCAGGGACACAGGGAGCGGCCATGTCAGCGGAGGCGTGATTTATGCGGACTGGCCTGCGTCAAGGGGCAGGTCTTCGAAAACCGACCCGACGGCCCTTTCTATGCTCACCTTCAACACCGACAAGGATACTTACACGGTGGGGGAGACGGCATCCGTGTTCATTCCCGCCGCAGTCAGGGGCGAGGCCCTCGTATCCATCGAAAATTCCCGCGGGGTGATTTCCCGTGAATGGGTGCACGTCAAGGGGACGGATGTTACCTATAAACTTAAGATTACCGGGGAGATGGCCCCTGATTTCTATATCCACGTCACCCTCCTGCAGCCCCATGACCAGACAGGGAACGACCTTCCCGTCAGGCTCTACGGAGTCAGGCCCGTGATGGTGGAAGACCCTTCCACGAAGCTCTCTCCCGTCATCTCCATGGCTGACGCCGTCCGTCCTGGAGAGGCTTTCACCGTGAAAGTCCGCGAAAAGACCGGCAAGCCGATGACATACACCCTCGCCGTCGTTGACGAGGGCCTTCTGGACCTTACGTCCTTCAAGACCCCCGACCCGTGGAGCTCCATCTACGCGAGGGAGGCCCTCGGCGTCAAGACCTGGGACATCTACGATCAGGTCATCGGAGCTTTCAAGGGACGCTTCAGCCCCATGTTCAGCATAGGCGGTGACCAGGGAATAATAGTCAACAACCGCAAAGACAACAGGTTCAATCCCGTGGTCGAATTCCTCGGCCCCTTCACCCTTTCGTCCGGGACGGCCTCTCATTCCATAAAGCTTCCCATGTATGTCGGCAGCGTGAGGGTGATGGTCGTCGCGGGAGGAGGCGGGGCGTACGGTAACGCCGAGAAAACCGTGGCGGTTAAATCTCCCCTCATGGTTCTTCCTTCCCTCCCGAGGACGCTTGCTCCCGGAGAAAAGGTGAACCTTCCCGTGAATGTGTTCGCCATGGAAAACAATGTGAGCAAGGCCGACGTCGAGGTGAAGGTGAGCGGACCAGTAAAGGTGGAAGGCCCCTCCGTCAAGACGGTAGCCTTCTCCGGGCGGACGGACGAGCTGGCAGTCTTCTCCCTCGCTTCTACAGGTGAGGGGACGGCCGTGGTGACTGTCACCGCGACAGGCGGAGGCTTCAAGGCCTCCCAGACCGTTTCCGTCGAGGTCAGGAATCCGGACCCCCTTGAGACCATTGTCACCCGCGCCGTCATCGACGGGACTTCTTCGAGGAAATTCTCCCTCGAAGGGGACCTTACGGAGGCCTCCCTGGAGTTCTCTTCCTTCCCTTCCGTGGACTGTAATTCCCTCTTCTCCTGGGTGAAATCTTACCCTTACAACTGCACGGAACAGATTTCGGCCAGGGGACTCGTCCTCCTTTCCATCAGGGACCGTCTCGGGAGCGAGCGCGCCGCCGAGGCTGACAAGATGATTCCCGAAATGCTGGGTGTCCTGTATTCCAGGCAGATGTCCGGAGGGGACTTCTCCCTGTGGCCGGGCAGTACGGTTTCCGACCGCTGGGTGACCTCCATGGCGGGCGAATTTATGGCCATGGCTTCTGCGGCCGGATTCCCCGTGAGCCGCACGGTGCAGGCCGGGTGGTCCGATTTCCAGAAGAGGGCCGCGAGGGAGTGGAAATTCTCTTCCGAAGGGAACGCGGACCTTGACCAGGCCTACCGTCTCTACACGCTCGCCCTTGCGGGAGAGCCTGAAAGCGGCGCCATGAACCGCCTCAGGGAAAACGGTTCCATCTCCACCGCCGCTTCCTGGATGCTTTCCTGCGCCTACTCCGTCTGCGGAAAGACGAATGTGGCGTCGGGAATGATATCTCCTTCAGAGAGTTACCAGTCCCGCTCCGGGGCCGGCCGGGACCTGTCTTATTCTTCTCCAGTGAGAGATTTGTCCGTGGCTTTGAGCGCCCTTACCCTTGCAGGCAGGATTCCCGAGGCCATTGAAACCGCCGGCGAAGTGGCCCGCTCCCTTACTTCCGGATGGTATGTTACCCAGGAGGCCGCTTTTGCCTCCGTCGCCCTCGGAAGGCTTGCCTCGAAGGTGTCTTCGGAATCCTTCGACCTTGACATCAGCCAGGGCGGAGAGGCACCCGTCAATGTCCGCAGCTCCTCCGGAGCGCTGGTGCGTCCGCTGAAGGCGGAAGAAGGCGTCGTGGAGGTTAAGAACAACGCCAAGGGAGCCGTGTACGCGGTTCTTTCCACTACCGGCAAACCTTCCTCCGAAGGCGTGAGGGCCAAGTCCGAAGGCGTCTCCCTGAAGGTGTCCTGGCTGGATGCTTCAGGCCGGGCCGTCGATCCTTCCGACCTTTTGCAGGGTACCGAGTTCACCGCAAACATCACCGTGTTGAATACCGGCGCGGCCGTGGACCGCTCCTCCCTCGCCCTGACCCTCGCGGTTCCTTCGGGCTGGGAGATTTTCTCGGAGAGGCTTCTTTATGGAGGGCTGCAGGAAGGCGCAGGTTACACCGACGTCAGGGATGACAAGGTAATATGGTATTTCGACCTTCCCGCCGGCGCGTCCAGGACCTTCAAGACTACGCTGAGGGCGGCCTATGCCGGCGAGTTCGTCCTGCCGTCCGTCAAATGCGAAGCAATGTATGACGCCCATGTCAACGCCTGCACGGCTTCGAGCAAGGCTGTCGTCCGTATGGCGCGGTAGGAGGCTCAGGACGGCCCTTGCCGCCGCCCTGATTCTTTTCCTGCTGTGCTTTCCGCGCGGCCTTTTCCGGAGCACCCCGTACTCCCTTGTCGTAACGGACAGGGGAGGGGAGCTTCTCGGCGCGAGGATAGCTTCCGACGGCCAGTGGCGTTTCCCTCCCTGTGACAGCGTTCCCGACAAGTTCGAGGCATGTATAATAGAGTTCGAGGACAGGTGGTTCCGCTTCCACCCGGGGGTTAACCCGGCGGCCCTGGCAAGGGCGGCTTACGGGAATCTTTCAAAAGGGAGGGTCGTCAGCGGCGGAAGCACAATAACCATGCAGGTCGTGAGGATGTCAAGGGGAAAGGAGAGAACCCTTTGGCAGAAAGTTGTCGAGAGCGTCCTTGCCTTGAGGCTGGAACTCAGGTATTCCAAAAAGGAAATCCTCGCGATGTACGCTTCCCACGCCCCCTTCGGGGGAAATGTCGTGGGCATCGACGCGGCTGCGTGGAGGTACTTCGGCCATCCCGCCTCGGACCTTTCATGGGGCGAGGCGGCCGTGCTAGCCGTACTTCCGAACGCTCCGGCGTCGATTCACCCCGGAAAGAACCGCGGAAAACTGCTTGAAAAACGCAACGCCCTGCTGGAGAGACTGTGCGAGAGGGGACTGATTGACGAAAGGACCAAGGCTCTCGCCGTGGATGAACCTCTCCCCGGGCGTCCCGTGCCTCTGCCCTCCCTTTCTCCGCATCTGGTGGACAGGATAGCTTCAGGGCGGAATACGGACCCCCGGGTGACGACGACCCTGGACGCTTCGTTGCAGAAAAGGGTCGAGGCGGCTGCGGCAAGACATGGCAGGGAACTTTCCGCCATGGGGGTGAGGGATCTCAGCGTCATTGTCGCCGACATAGCCACAGGGGAGATTCTGGCCTATGTGGGGAACTCCGATTCCGAAAGGAAAAGAAGCGGAAGCAGCGTGGACATCATCCGTTCCCCCCGCAGCACCGGCAGCATCCTCAAGCCTTTCCTCTACTGCGCCATGCTCCAGGACGGGGATATTCTCCCCTACAGCCTTCTTCCCGATATTCCGGTAAACATCGGCGGTTTCTCCCCGCAGAACTTCAACCTCTCATTCAGCGGGGCCGTGCCTGCCTCCGTCGCCTTGTCGCGGTCCCTGAACGTGCCTTCCGTGCATGAACTCAGGAAATACGGGGTGCCAAAGTTCCTCGACCTCCTGCGCTCCTGCGGCATGACCACCCTCACGAGGACGGCCTCGGACTACGGCCTGTCCCTGATTCTCGGCGGGGCCGAAGGGACTCTTTCCGACATCGTCTCGGTG
>CAMOVV010000031.1 GCA_946627685.1 uncultured Bacteroidales bacterium | reverse complement strand
AGGGCCGCCAACTTCATCATCAACGGGGCTGAGAACGCTCCCAACTCCGCCGATGAAATCGCTCGCGCCATCAACACCGCCAAGTTCTGGAGGGCATGGGCCTACTTTGACCTTGTCCGCACCTTCGGCGCCCTCCCTCTCGTCACCGACCTCAACGTCGATTACGGAATGGGACTCTCCAGCGTTGCCATGGTCTATGACCTGATTGTATCCGACCTCAAGGATGCCTGCAACCTTCCCAAAGAGAACAAGAACGGCCTTATCGATGGAATCACCGTCAACCAGGATCCCAACAGCGGCGCCGCCCATGCGATGCTCGCCTGCGTTTACCTGAACATGGCCGGCTGGCCCCTGCAGAGAGGCGCTGAATACTACGCTCTCTGCAAGCAGGAGTGCGAAGCCGTCATCAACGGTGGCTACAACTACGCGCTCTACGAAGACTACCGCGACATCCACTCCGCAAAGGAGAACAGCAAGAACAAAGAGGCCATCATCAGCGTTTACTATTCCAACGCCACCGGTGAAGGCGACAACTCCCTCATGTGCCGCGGAGGTATCATGGACTTCCCCGACTGCTCCAACGGCTGGTGCGACGTCCGTGGTGAGCTCAAATTCTGGTCCGAATTCCCTGACGGCTACCGCAAGGAAGTCGTCTATCCCAAGACCGTCGTCCGCAGGATCGGTGTTTACGATTTCTGGGACGATGCCGTTCCCGCCGACAACCGTTTCCCCTACTTCGGAGAAAAAGGCTGGAGGAGCGAATCCAACAACCCTGCCACCCCCGTCGAGTATGACTTCACCAATGTTGAAGATGCGTTCAAACAGTCCGGCGGCTGGGACACCCAGGCTCACATGCTTATCCGCCTGAGCGAGGTTTACTGCTGGTATGCAGAGTGCTGCGCCCGCGCCGGTGACACCGGCACCGCCATCGAATACCTCAACCGCGTCCGCAACCGCGCCGATAAGGCCAAGACCGACTATTACACCGGAAAGAGCAAGGAAGAACTCATTGAAGGCGCATACAACGAGCACCGCTGGGAAATCGCCGGCTGGTGGGCAGGAGCAGTCCAGTGCTGCTTCAACGACCTTGTCCGTCTGAAGAGGGCAGAAGCTCACTTCAAATACCGCAAGAACCCTAAACCCATCAACTGCGGAGGGAAGAGCCTTATCGAGCCTTACGGCCCCGTAGGCGACTGGAACGACTGCCAGATGTTTGCACCCTATCCTACGGAGGAGCGCGTTCTCAACCCCAACATGGATGTCGCTCTTGACAGAAAGACCTCTGACGAATTCATCAACGGCACCGAGGTTATCTATGCAAGCCAAACTGAATCCAAATAAAACATCACGGCAATGAAAACATTGAAATACATCATCATAGCTGCTGCAGCCGTTCTTGCTTTCTCTTCCTGCAACAAGAATCCCGAACTTAAGGGAATCGTCGCGCAGACGGAGACGCTCAGGCTGAACTATGGCGAAAGGGCCAGGGTGCCTGCGTTCCCTGATCCCTGGAACTGCACTGACTACGAATTCACCTATACGAGCGCAGATCCCAAGATTGCTTCAGTTGACAAATACGGCACCATCACGACCGTAGGTCTTGGCACCACCACCATCACCGCGTCCCAGGGCCAGTATTCAGCTACCTGCACCGTAGAGGTTTACGCCTACACCATCGCAAACCTCATCCAGGACAACTACAAGGACGGCCTCAACGGCCTTTGGGAGTTCGGCACCCCGAACAGCACAAAGGAGGAGACCATGAAGGCCACCGTAGGAAAGGACCTCGTGCCCCACTATCCTGACAGCGAAGGTTCCCTCGGCCCCGTATCCACCGACGGCTTTGACGTTGTGACCGGTTTCAACGGCATCGACGGCGCCATCCACACAAGGTACAGCGCCCTGTTCGAGCTCACCCACAACCTCACCCACGGATACATCTACACCATCCTGATTGACGCCCTGCGTCCTGCAGAGAAGTATGGACGAAGGTGGGTTGATGAAAAAGGCGTTCCACAACTTGAGAGTTCCTCCGGCCGCTACACCACCTTCTTCAACCGCGACCACACCAATGCCGAAGACCAGTACATCTACTGGCGCAAGCCCTTCGACGAGGAGGGTCTCCAGGTTTACGGCGGCGACTGGCGTTCGGGCGGCGGAATCTTCAGCGACGACAAGTGGTTCAGAATCGTCATCGTCCAGGACGCTACCTCCATCAGGCAGTACGCCAACGGCGCTGAGATTCTCAACAAGGCTGCCACCAAGGACAGCGGCGAGCTTCCTGAAGGTTTCGCTCTGCTGAACGGCGACAACGACGGCGACGACGCACCCCTCCTCTACTCCACCGTGGCGGTCTGGGACAAGCCCATGTCGGCCGAAGAGATTGCCGGCCTCGGCGGCCTGTAGTCCTCTGAGCCCCTTATATGAATAACACTTAGCGGTTCATATAAATTATTGTTTAGTAACTTCCTGCGGGACGGACTTTTCCTCCCGCAGGATTTTTTTTGCAGGCCAGGAAGCACGACATTTTCAGCGCGGGTCTTTACACCAATTTCTTCACGGGTCGCGCCCGTAATATTCACTTTTGCGGAAAGTGAATATTGCAGCTTATGAACAATCAACCGATTATCACGACATAGACAAAAGATCGTACGTTTCGAGCAATTCCTCCTTGCGCAATCCAAGATAAATCCTTGTTGTCATGACAGAGGAATGATGGAAGATATCGCTTAGTTTTATAAGGGCCATCTCACTGTTTGTCCCGGACAACTCAACGACACGGCGGCCGAAGGTCTTTCGCAGGGAATGCGTACTGAAATGCCTGACTCTAAGTCCATACTTTTCCTTCAGTTCCTTGAAGATTATATTGACTCTTTGGACGCAGAATACCGTCTTCTTTTTGGAAATGAAGGCCTTTCTAGAAGCATCGCGGAACCCGGAAGCCTTGAAGCATCTCATGGCGTGTTTCCGAAGGTCTGCATTGATGCGGATAGAGCGCCGTTTCCGGGTTTTCTTTTCGACAATTTCCAATTCGCTGCCGAACAGATCGGAATAGCTCAAAGTCAGAATATCACTGATTCGCAGGCCGGTAAAGCAGCCTGTAGCAACAAGGAGAGATATGGTGTAATGACCATTCTTGAAAAGACTGCGTACAAGGCCCATCGCCTCATCCCAATCCATTGCATCTGCGGTTGTACAAGTAGCAGGAAGACTCATAACTAATTCTATTATAAAGTTTTTACTAGAATAGGCCATTCCATTGCCACAAATTTGGCCAATTTATGCGGTTTTCGTTCCGCCGCGATGCGGGCGTTTTCTATGGATGAAGCTCGGCATGACGGGCCGGGGAGGAATTTTATTCGGGCGGGGTTTTGTTTTTTCGAGCTAAAATGCCTAACTTGTGAAAGTTTGCGCATAAAACGAATTAACAATGACGCACGCACTGAGAATATCCGCCCTTTCCCCCGCCCAGGCCTCACCGGTCTCCGCGGCAATGGCCATCCCTGCGGGAGCGGCGGTATTCCACGGTTTCCATGAAGGGGCCGGAGTCGATTTATCAATCTAATTAATTTATAACCAGACCGATGAAAAAAATTCTTTCACCCGTCTCTGCAATCGTTTTCATTCTCGCGTTTTCCCTGTCGTCCATGGCCGCAGACCATGACATCACCAAGTACGGGGCGAAACCAGACGGCAAGACCATGAACACCAAGGCCATCCAGGCGGCCATCGACGCGGCTGCAAAGGACGGCGGGACCGTTATCGTTCCGGCCGGCAAATTCCTTACCGGCACTGTCGAGCTTAAAAGCAACATAAAGCTCCATCTTGAGAAGGACGGAGTCATCCTTGGGAGCACCGATTACTATGATTATTACGGAAAAGGAGGACACTTCTCCCTGCTTGTCGCCCACAAGGCCGACAACATCACGATAGACGGACAGGGATCCATCGACGGACAGGGCCGGGTCCTTGCCCTCAAGATCGATTCCCTCTTCCATGTAGGTGTCTTCCCTGCCGAAAGGTACGACCAGAACCGTCCGGACGAATCCCACCGTCCCACCGTCCTCCAGTTCAACGACTGCAAGAACATCACGGTCACCGGAATCAACGTATATAACTCGGCCTGCTGGGTCAACCAGTTCTGGGGCTGCGAAAACGTCGTGTTCGACAAGGTGAACACCATCAGCGACGCCTTCCCCAACAACGACGGGATCGACATCGGTAACTGCCGCAACGTCAAGGTCATCAACTGCCATTTCAGTTGCAATGACGACGGAGTCTGCCTCAAAGGTACCTGGAATGACCAGATCCTCATCCAGAACTGCCGCATCCAGTCCGGCGCCAGCGCCATAAAGTTCGGTTCCGGAGCAGGAGCGACAAATGTCGTCATCAAGGATATCTACGTCTATGACACCCTTCGCAGCGCAGTGGCCCTGGAATGCGTTTACGGCGACACCATCGAGAACATCCTCATTGACGGCATCACCCAGACGAACTCCTGGATGGTGTTCTATTTCCGTCTCAGCAAGAGGAACGGCAAGCCCGGAATCCTCAGGAACGTCACGGTCCGCAACGTAAGCGCTGACGTGGCATTCGAGAGGCCCGACATCTGGCATGAGAGCCGATTCCCCGGCCGCCAGAGGGGCTTGGATTTCAATACCTTCCCCGCAATGATAGAGGGAGTTCCCGGCCTGTATGTCGAGAACGTCTCCTTCGAGAACATCCGCATATCCCACCCGGGAAGGGCCGACGAGGGCACCGCTTACATGCCCGTGTGGAGAATGAACACCGTTCCCGAAAGGGAGGATGAGTATCCCGAGCACGACCTTCAGGGAGAAATGCCTTCCTGGGGATTCTACGTCAGACACGTGAAGGGAATCTCCTTCAAGGACGTTTCCATCACCGCGAAATGGAAGGACTATCGCCCGGCCTTCGTCTTCGACGACGTGGACGGAATCAATATGGACAACGTGTGGATAAGCGAGCCCGACGAAGGGCCCCAGATCTATCTCAAGGATGTCAGGAACGCTGACTTCGGCAACCAGAGCGGCAGCACCTCCACCGTCACCACGGAAGGTCTCCAGCTCAAGAAATGGGGTGAATGAGAAACACATGATATGAAAAAACTTGTATTTTTTGTCCTTGCATGCGGCTTCCTGTTCCCGGTTGCTTCCGCCTCAGGACAGGACAGCCCCGGCAATGCGGTTGACCTCGGGCTGAGCGTCCTCTGGGCCGACAAAAATGCCGGAGCCGACTCCCCGTACGACTACTCCATCCTTTTCGAATGGAAAGATTTCGAGAGGGTTTATTCCCCCGGATGGATTTCGCAGATTCCGCCTGAAGGCAAGGACATCAATTTCAGCGGCACCGTCAACGACTTCGCCTCCAGGCTCTGGGGCGACGGCTGGAGACTCCCGACAAAGGCTGAAATCGAGGAGCTGATGACGAAATGCGACTGGAAATGGGAGACCGTTGACGGAATCGGCGGAATGAGGGTCACCGGCCCCAGCGGAAATTCCATCTTCCTCCCTGCCGTGGGCCGCAAATACCAGGGAGAGGTGCTAGACCTCGGGGAATACGGGCATTACTGGTCCGGCACCCTTTATTCAGGTTACGGCCACTATGTTTTCGAACTCGTCTTCCGTGACAACGGCAACTACTTCGCCTACGCTCACAGGAATGCGGAAGGAAGGGCGGTGAGGCCCGTAAAAAACAAGTAAAGCATGAAAAGAACCATCATCATAGTATCGGCCCTGCTCGCTTTCTGCATCTCCTCCGGCGCCAAGGAGACAAAACCGCTCGCAAAGCACATCGTCCTCATTTCGCTGGACGGCTGGGCCTCGATGGGAATGGAGCAGGCCGACATGCCCAACGTGAAAGCCTTGATGGCGGAGGGCAGCTGGACCATGAAAAAAAGGTCCGTCTTCCCCACCGCAAGCAACAAGAACTGGCCGTCCATGTTCAACGGGACCGGCCCGGAGCTTCACGGCTTCTACGACCCGGTAAGGGAAGGTTCCTGGGGTTCCCTCAAGAATATCAAGGCCTTCGAGCCGAGGCTCGAGAGAAAGACGATTTTCACCATGTACCGGAAGAAGTACCCTGACGCCGAAATCGGAGCGCTGTACCAGTGGGGGGAAATCCGCAAGTACATAGACAGCACAGCCGTCAGCAGGAACGCAGCGTTCGGGGAAGAGGACGGGACGGCGGAAACCCTGTGCCGGGAGGCCGTGAAATATATCCTTGAAAAGAAACCGGCCCTCCTGATGGTAGGATTCAACCATCCCGATCACGAGGGGCACGGTCTCGGCTGGTACACCCCCGCCTACTTTGAATCCCTGCGCCTCATGGATTCCTACATCGGGGAGATTGTCGCCGCAATCAAGAAGGCCGGCATCTGGAAGGACACCATAATCATCCTTTCATCCGACCACGGCGGCACCGGAAGGGCCCACGGCGGCTCGACCATCATGGAATTCGAGACACCCTTCGTCATTTCAGGCAAGGGAATAAAGAAGGGGTATGAGATAAAGGCCCCCATGATGCAGTATGACGTGGCCGCCACGGTCGCTCTCGCCGCAGGGACGGATATTCCCCAGCAGTGGGTTGGAAAACCGATGAGGGAGGTCTTCAAAAAGAAGGAACTGAGTTCGCCGAAGACCGTCCCCGCCGTGCGCCGCGCCGGTCATGTCGTGGTGATAGGGATGGACGGCTGGGCCTCGGAAGGGATGGACAAGGCGCAGATGCCTGTCCTGAAGCAGTTTATCGCCGAGGGCGCGTCCACAATGTATAAGACGAGCGTGGTCCCCTCCCTCAGCACCGAGAACTGGGCGTCCATGTTCAACGGCGTCCCCCCCGAAATGCACGGTTTCTATTCCGAAATAGGCGACAACTGGAGAGCCCCCCTCGTAGCCCCGGCCTATACCGATGAAAGAGGCCTGACCCCCACCGTTTTCACCCTCATCAGGAAGAAATATCCCGACATGGAAATGGGAGCCATCCACCAGTGGAGCGGCATCAGCAACCTTATCGACAAGGAGGCCTTCAGCCACTACGCCCACCTCTCCTTCCGGGGAGTCTGCGACGACGCTGTCAGGTATATCCGCGAAAAGAAGCCGGAACTCACCCTCGTAATTTGGGATGAGCCAGACGCGACCGCTCACGAAAGAACCTGGTACTCAAAACATTACTTTAACAGACTGCAAGAGCTGGACGGCTTCATCGGAGAGGTGAAACAGGCTCTTTCGGATGCCGGCATTCTCGATGACACCATCATCATCCTAACCTCCGACCACGGCGGAACCGTGGACGAGGCCCACGGCGGAACCAGGGCGGAAGAGCTGTACACCCCCTTCGTGGTGTGGGGCAAAGGCATCCGCAAGGGATACACCATCCAGGGCTCGGTGATGCAGTTCGACGTTGCCGCAGTCATCGCTTCCGTTCTCGGAGTGGACCCCGCTCCCTGGTGGAGAGGGAAACCTATCAATGAAATCTATCAATAACCTATAACCATGGACACTGAAAACAAAACCAAGAGATTGTTGTCAATAGACGCCCTGAGGGGTTTCGACATGCTGTTCATCATGGGCTTTTCCACAGTCGTAGCCCTGCTTGCGAGCGCGCTGAGCGGCAATCCCGACTGCTGGCTGGCAAGACAGATGAGCCACGTGGAATGGAACGGGCTCGCCCACCATGACACCATCTTCCCCCTCTTCCTCTTCATCTCCGGCATGACCTTCCCCTTCTCCTGCGCCGGCCAGGCGACAAAGGGGGTTCCGAGGAATAAAATCCTCCTGAGGACCATCAAGAGAGGCCTGGTCCTTGTCTTCCTCGGCCTTGTTTACAGCGGCTTTTTCCAGTTCAACTTCGCCACCCTGCGCTTCCCGAGCGTGCTTGCCAGAATCGGTCTCGCCTGGATGGGAGCGGCGATTATCTACCTCTACGTTCCAAACTGGAAGGCACGCTGCGGCATAGGAGCGTTCCTCCTCATCGGCTACTGGCTCCTGCTGGCCCTTTGTCCGGCCCCCGACGCCCCGGCCGGGACGGACCCCTTCTCGTATGAAGGCAACCTGGTGGGATATATAGACAGGATGATTATGCCAAACCACCTCCACGAAAACAGGTTCTTCGACCCCGAAGGCATCCTGAGCACCTTCCCTGCCATAGTGACGGCAATGCTCGGCATCTTCACGGGAGAATTTGTAAAGGAAAACGGGGCCTCGCCCAAGCGAAAGACCCTCATGATGTTTGCCGCCGCAGTCCTCCTCGCCATCGCCGGAGTGGTCTGGAACCAGTTCTTCCCCATCAACAAGAAGCTCTGGTCCAGCTCCTTCGTCCTCGTGGTCGGCGCATACTCCGTGGCCATGTTCGCCCTCTTCTACTGGCTCATTGACGTAAAGGGATGGACCGGCTGGACACCTTTCTTCAAGGTAATCGGCATGAACTCAATCACCGTTTATCTCGCGATGAGAATCATCGACTTCCATAAGATCAGCAATTTCTTCTTCGGAGGATTCACCGGCCTGTTCCCGGAGCCCTGGAGCAAGATAATATCCACGGCCCTTTTCACCTTCACCATCTGGCTCTTCCTCCTGTTCCTCTACAAGAAGAAAGTGTTCCTTAAAGTTTAATCTCCGATGAGTGAAAAAATTACAAGACGGGATTTTCTCGCCCGAAGCGGAATCATTGCAGGCGCAGCCATTTCGGGGAGCGCCCTCGGAGCGAAAGCCGGCCCCGTCCCTGACGGAAAGACTGCCGGCATTCCGCAGGTCAACGGCCCGAAGCTGAAATTCCGCCCAGACGGCACCTTCAAAATCGTCCAGTTCACGGACACGCACTACATCAAAGGCCACCGCGGCAGCCCCAGGATGCTGAAACTCCTTCAGTATGTGCTCGAAAAGGAGAAGCCGGACCTCGCCGTCCTCACCG
>CAMOVV010000030.1 GCA_946627685.1 uncultured Bacteroidales bacterium | reverse complement strand
ATCTTGTCGCCACGGTAAACATCGAAGAGGGACACCTCGCGAAGAATCTTCTTCGCAGCCTTGAAGGCGCTCTTGCGGAGGTCGGAATAGCGGACGCTCTCGTCAAGAAGGAGGGCAAGATCCCTGCGCACTTCGGGGAAACGGGGCATTTCCTTGAACGTCACCTTGTCGCGGCGGACAAGGGTAAAGAGGGCCGGCCAGGAAATTTCGCACGCGAAAACGGGCTGCTTGATGTCGAACTTCTTCGCCAGGGCGGGGTTGACTGTGCCTATGGTCGCGAGGACGGGGCCCCTTCCGGGAAGGCTGTACACCATGCCCTCTGAGAACACATCCTCGGGAGCCGGAGCCGTTTCCATCTGGTAAAGGTCTGCCCCGTAACGCCTTACAAGCAGCTCAAGGATTCCTTTGAGACGGAAATAGCTGCTCTTCGCGCTCTCTCCGGTCCAGGACTTGTCGCCCGAGCCCGTAATCATGAGGCAGAAGACCTGATGCTCCTCGTAAGAAGAGAGGGTGGTGCCGTCCCCTTCGGGAAGGCGGCGGTACACCGAACCGTACTCGAAGGTCTTGAGGGAGCGGACCTGGCGGTTGATATTGTATGACACGACTTCAAGACCGCTCAGGATAAGGGTCTGCCTGAGGACGTTGAGGTCGGCAGAAAGCGGATTCACGATTTTCACGCAGGCGGAGGCGGGGAAGGACACGAGGTCCCTGTAGTAGTCCGCCTTGGTGAGGGAATTGTTCATGGTCTCGACGAATCCGTTGGAAGCGAAGAAGTTGGAAATGCTGTTGCGGACAGCCTCTGGCTCGGGAACGGGGGTCGCGTTCACGGACATCTTCATGTGCTTGGGAAGGTCGATGTTGTTGTAGCCGTAGATTCTGAGGATTTCTTCGACCACGTCGCATTCCCGGCTGACGTCAACCATGTAGGAAGGGGCGGACACGATGGCTCCTCCGTCCCGTTTTTCAACGAAACCGTAGCCGAGGTATCCGAGAATCCTTTCGATGGTGTCGTGCCCTATCTTCTTGCCTATGAACTCTTCTATACGGTTGTAATCGAGGTCAACCTGCTTCTCTTTGTAGGGGGAAGGGCAGAATTCCTGCATCGGCCCGACAACCTTTCCGCCGGCGATTTCCGTGATGAGGTTTGCCGCCCTCTTGGCCGCGTAAACCGTCACCAGGGGGTCTCCTCCCCTTTCGTTGCGGAAGGATGCGTCCGTCTGGAGCTGATGCCTCTTGGAAGTCTTGCGGATGGAACCGGGATCGAAGTACGCGCTCTCGAGAAGGACGTTCACCGTGGAGTCGGAAACTCCGGAATCCTCGCCGCCGAACACGCCTCCGAGGCACATGGGGCCGTTTGCGTCGGCGATTACGATATCCGTGGCGTCCAGGCTCCTGTCAACTCCGTCGAGGGTCCTGAGCTTTTCTCCCTGGAGGGCGCGGCGTACAATCACCTTCCTGCCGCCAATCTTGTCGGCGTCGAAGGTGTGGAGCGGCTGGCCGAGTTCGAAGAGCACGAAATTGGAGATATCGACGATATTGTTGATGGGCTTGAGGCCTATGGAGAGGAGTTTCTTCTGAAGCCACTCCGGGGAAGGTCCTACCTTAACGCCCTCGATGGTGGTGGCGGTATAGCGGGGGGAGGCAACGGCATCCTGCACATCCACGGGAATGGCCTCGCCTTCCCCGTCCTTGTAGGAGGAGACGTCGGGATATTTGAGGCTGCAGGGCAAGTCCCTGAGTTTCAGGTAAGCATACAGGTCGCGGGCCACGCCGATATGGGAGGCGGCGTCTATCCTGTTGGCCGTGATTTCATATTCTATGACGGCCTCGGACTCGAGGTGGAGATATTCCTTGGCGGGCGTCCCGACTGCGGCGTCATCTTCCAGGACCATGATTCCGGCATGGTCGGTACCGATTCCAAGCTCGTCCTCGGCGCAAATCATGCCCATGGATTCCACTCCGCGTATCTTGGATTTCTTGATTTTGAAATCGCCGGGGAGAACGGTGCCGATTCTCGCGAAAAGTACCTTCTGGCCGGCCGCGACGTTGGGGGCGCCGCATACGACGGTAAGGGGCTCTCCGCTCCCGTCATCAACCTTTGTAATATGGAGATGGTCCGAATCCGGATGGGGCTCGCACTCCAGCACCCTGGCCACGACGACTCCGGCCAGACCTCCGGGGACGGCCTCCTGCTCTTCCACCGAATCAACCTCGATTCCTATCGCGGTCATGGCCTCAGCCACCTGGACGGGGGTGAGGTCCGTGCTGAGATAATCTTTCAACCAATTGTAAGATAGTTTCATATCGCTGTAAACTTTTTATTTCTTCTTCAAATCCTCCATTGAAAAGAGGGATTCTATATATTCATTCCTGTCAAAAACCTTGAGGTCGTCCACTCCTTCCCCGATTCCGATGAACTTGACGGGGATATGGAACTGGTCGGCGATTCCGATCACCACTCCGCCCTTTGCCGAGCCGTCGAGCTTTGTCACGGCGAGGGAAGTGACCTGGGTGGCCTTGAGAAATTCCCTGGTCTGCTGGAAGGCGTTCTGGCCGGTGGTGCTGTCAAGGACGAGCATCACGTCGTGGGGAGCGTCGGGGACGACCTTGCGCATGACGTTGCGGATTTTGGTGAGTTCGTTCATGAGGTCCACCCTGTTGTGGAGGCGGCCTGCCGTGTCGATGAGGACAACGTCGGCGTCCCTTGCCACGGCGGCGCTCACGGTGTCAAACGCGACAGAAGCGGGGTCCGAGCCCATGTTCTGCCTTACGATATCGACTCCGGCCCTGTCCGCCCAAATCTGCAGCTGGTCAACGGCGGCCGCCCTGAAGGTGTCGGCTGCGCCTATGATTACCTTTTTGCCATCCTTCCTGAGCATCGAGGCCAGCTTGCCGATGGTGGTGGTCTTTCCCACGCCGTTCACGCCGACGACAAGGACCACGTAAGGCTTCCTGGAGAAATCGAACGGCTCGACGGCGGAAGCGTTCCCGCTCTCATCCAGCAGGGCGCCTATCTCCTCCCTGAGCATGCCGACAAGCTCTTCCATGGACATGTACTTGTCTTTTTCCACCCTGTCCTGGAGGCTGTCGATAATCTTCAAAGTGGTATCGACCCCCATGTCGGTGGCCACGAGGGCCTCCTCCATGGCGTCCAGGATATCGTCATCCACCCTGGATTTGCCAACCAGGGCCCTTGAGACCTTCTGGAAGAAACTCTGTTTGGTTTTCGCGACTCCCCTGTCGAATATTCCCATGACGCTGTCCTGTTTTGATGTAACCTACAAATATATGTAAAAACGCAGACATAAAAAAACCTGCGTGGGATTGAATTCCCACGCAGGCTTCCATATCGCTTGAGGGCAATTATTTCTTGCCGTCGAAGAAATCCTTGACCTTAGGCTCCTCGACGAGCTGCTCCGTAAAAACGTAAGCTCCAGTCTTGGGAGACCTGTCCATCTTGATGCACCTGACCATAGTCTTGGCACCGGCCTTGGCCGCAAATGTAGCAACTGCTTTTTTTGCCATGGTATTACTCTCCTAAACTATTTGATTTCACGATGAACCGTCACCTTGTGCAGGTAAGGGTTGTACTTCTTGAGTTCCAGACGCTCGGTCGTGTTCTTCTTGTTCTTGGTGGTGATGTACCTGGACATTCCGGGAACGCCGCTCGCCTTCTGCTCGGTGCACTCGAGGATGACCTGCACCCTGTTTCCTTTAGCTTTCTTTGCCATAATTCAACTGATTAAACAAGACCGACAAATCCTTTTTCCTGAGCCTTCTTGACGGCTGCGTCGAGACCGTTCTTCTTGATGGTCTTCATGCCTTTGCAGGACACTTTAAGCGTCACGAAACGCTGCTCCGCCTCGGACCAGAACTTCTTGGTCTTGAGGTTGATGGCGAAGTCCCTCTTCGTGCGCAGTTTGGAATGGGCAACGTTGTTGCCTTTCATTCTTTTCCTTCCGGTAATTTGACAAACCTTTGCCATGATATAAATGTCTTTTATTATTATTCTATAAACAATTGGGGTGCAAATTTCGGATAAATTTTTCTTAATACCAAAAAAATCAATCCCTAATCTTCCTGAAATCTCAGACAAGCTTTAAAAACCTGCGCCACCTGATATTCGAGGGGAACCTGCGGGACGCATCGGTGGAAAGCCAGACAATCGACGGCCTTCCGACGATATGGTCCTCAGGAACAAAACCCCAGTACCTTGAGTCCAGGGAATTGTGCCTGTTGTCCCCCATCATGAAGTAATAGTCCTGTTTGAAAGTGTATTCCCGGGCCGGCTCGCCGTTGATGAAAATTTCTCCTCCTTCAACCCTGAGGTCGCCTCCTTCATACACGGAAATGATTCTCCTGTAGAGGGGAAGGTTCTCCAGCGTGAGGGCGACGGTAGCTCCTTTCTTCGGTATCCACAAGGGTCCGAAAGAATCCCTCGTCCACTTGAAATCCTCGGTAAAGGGGAAAATGGCGAGGAAGGAATCCGGATAATCAGGCGGATAGTCGTCGATGTTGCGGGTCGCTTCCACAACGCCGGAGAAATCCTTCAATTTCTCGAGCATGGAAGCCGTGAGCGACATCGCCGGATAGCCCGGAAGGTCGGGATCGAAGAAAAGCTCCCCGGTGTTCACTCCAAGTTTCTGGAGGTTCTTCGGGTTGATTCTCTGCCCGTTGGTCTTCACGCAGTAGCTGTACTGCACTCCGGGCCATACCTCCTGTTTCTCCGAGTTGATAAACACCTGGCCTTCACGCACCTCGAGGGTGTCTCCAGGTATGGCGACGCACCTTTTCACATAGTGGTCGGCCTTGTCGGCCGGTCTTGCCACGACGGGACCGAAATTCTTCACGGCATACTCCTTACCGACGGTTCTTTCGAGGTAGTAGTAGTCATCCGCCGGCGCCCTCCTGAGGACGGTGTCCCCGTGGGGGAAGTTGAACACCACGCAGTCACCCCTTCTTACGCTGCGGAAGCCCTTGAGCCTCCGGTAATCGTTCTCTATGAGGGTGGAGTAGGACTCCTTCCCGAAGATGACGTTATGGGTGAAAGGTATGGTGAGCGGAGTCTGGGGTATCCTCGGACCGTAGGCAAGCTTGCTGACGAAAAGATGGTCTCCCGTGTAGAGGGTGCTCTCCATGGAGGAAGAGGGAATCTTGAAAGCCTGGAAGAAGAAGATGTTGACGAAGGTGACGACGATGACGGCGAAAATGACGGCGTCGAGCCAGTCGTTCCACGCGTCATGCTTCTCCCCTTCCTCGTAGCGCTTTTTCCAGAACGCCCAGCGCACCTTCTTCGTAATGAACGCGTCGAAGATGACGACCAGGCCGAGAATCCACCACCAGTTGCCGAGCCAGATCACCCAAAGCGTGTACAGAACAGCCCAGAAGGCCATTCTTACCCACTTGTTACGGATGATCTCCCTGAGGCTCACTGCGGACTATTTTACGGAGTTGACGATAGCTTCGAAAGCCTGGGGATTGTTCATGGCGAGGTCGGCGAGAACCTTGCGGTTCAGGGCGACGTTCTGCTTCGCGAGCTTGCCCATGAACTGGGAATAGGACATACCGTACTGACGGGCGGCTGCATTGATTCTCTGGATCCAGAGGGCGCGGAAAGCGCGCTTCTTGTTCCTGCGGTCGCGATAGGCGTAGGTGAGACCTTTCTCGTAGGTGTTCTTGGCTACTGTCCAGACATTTCTCCTGGCAAGGAAATTACCGCGGGTTCTGCTGAGAATCTTCTTGCGGCGTGCCCTTGAGGCAACTGAATTGACTGATCTAGGCATTTTTCTTTTTCTTTTTTTATGAAGGCAGTGGCCGCCGGAGGCGACTCTTCCCGACTGCTCTTCAAGTTAAACTTAAATGATTAGAGGACAAGAAGTTCTTTTACCTTCGCGACATCCGTCTTCGCAAGAATGGCGAAATGGTCGAGATTTCTCTTCTGCTTCTTGGTCTTCTTGGTGAGGATGTGGCTGTGGTAAGCGTGCTTCCTCTTGATTTTTCCCGTTCCGGTAAGCGTGAAACGCTTTTTGGCACCGGAGTTGGTCTTGAGTTTTGCCATCGTTTTGATGTTTTAAAATTGTTATACTTATAGTTTCCGCCGCGCGGACTATTTCTTTTTAAGCGGAGCGAGCATCATGGACATCCTCTTCCCTTCCAGCTTCGGCATGCTCTCGGCCCTTCCGTAGTTCTCCAGCTCGACGGCGAACCGCAGGAGCTGCTTTTCACCCTGGTCGGCGAACTGGATGGACCTGCCCCTGAAGAAAATCGAGGCTTTCACCTTCGACCCTTCCTCGAGGAAGCCCTGGGCATGCTTGAGCTTGAACTGGAAGTCGTGCTCGTCCGTGTTGGGACCGAACCGGATTTCCTTGATGTTCACTTTCACGGAGTTCTGCCGCATCTCCTTGGCTTTCTTCTTCTGCTGGTAGAGATACTTCTGGTAGTCCAGAATCTTGCAGACGGGGGGATCCGCCTTGGCGCTGATTTCCACCAAATCCAGACCAAGGTCGTCAGCCATCTTCAGGGCTTCGGAAAGCGGATAGATACCCTGCTCCGGCACGTTGTCGCCGACAAGACGTACCTGGGGAGACTTTATCTCCTCGTTGATATTCAGTTCGTTCTCATCCTTTTTCTGAGCGTTGAACTGGCGTGAGACGTTCGGTCTTGCACCGGGCCTGGGCCCGAAGTGCGGTTTGTAAGAAGTTGCGATAAATCAGTCCTCCTAAATTAGTTAAACATATATATGCTTCATCAGGCCAGCTCTGCGGCCACGGCGGCCTTGAAGCGGTCAATGAATTCCTGCACTGTCATGGCTCCCTTGTCGGCCCCGTCCCTTCTGACGGAAACGCTTCCGGAAGCTTCTTCTTTTTCACCGACAATCACAATTACAGGCACCCTGAGGAGGGATATTTCACGAATCCTCTTTCCAAGGGTCTCATTGCGGTCGTCTATGGAAGCGCGAATATCGGAATTTTTCAACGATTCGCAAACTTTTTTTGCATAATCAGCATATTTTTCGCTGATAGGCAACACCTTGACCTGGTCGGGGGAAAGCCACAGCGGAAGGTGGCCGCCGGTGTGCTCGAGGAGCACGGCGGTGAACCTTTCAATCGAACCGAAGGGAGCCCTGTGAATCATGATGGGCCTCTTCTTTCCTCCGTCGGCGTCTGTGTACTCGAGCTGGAACCTTTCGGGAAGGTTGTAGTCCACCTGGATGGTGCCGAGCTGCCATTCGCGGCCGAGGGCATCCTTCACCATGAAGTCGAGCTTGGGGCCGTAGAAGGCCGCCTCGCCGTATTTGACGACGGTGGGGAGCCCCTTCTCCGCCGTGGACTCGATGATGGCCTGCTCCGCCTTCTCCCAGTTCTCGTCGCTGCCGATGTACTTGCTCCTGTCCTTCTTGTCCCTGAGGGAAATCTGGGCGGTGAACTTGTCGAAAGCGAATACCTTGAACACGTATTGGATGAGGTCGATGACCTTCTTGAACTCGTCTTTCAGCTGGTCGGGACGGACGTACATGTGGGCGTCGTCCTGGGTGAAGCAGCGGACGCGGGTGAGGCCGTGGAGCTCTCCGCTCTGCTCATAGCGGTACACGGTGCCGAACTCCGCGAGTCTCAGGGGAAGGTCCCTGTAGGAACGGGGAGAGGATGCGTATATCTCGCAGTGATGGGGGCAGTTCATGGGCTTGAGCATGTATTCCTCCCCTTCCTGGGGGGTGCGGATGGGCTGGAAGGAGTCCTTGCCGTATTTGGCCCAGTGGCCGGAGGTCACATAGAGCTGCTTGCTGCCGATATGGGGGGTCACGACCTCGTCGTAGCCGTATTCAATGAGTTTCTTCCTGAGGAAGTTCTCAAGCTCGTGCCTCATGACGGTTCCCTTGGGGAGCCACAGGGGCAGGCCCATGCCGACCCTGGAAGAGAAGGTGTAAATCTCCATTTCCTTCCCGAGCTTGCGGTGGTCGCGCTTTTTCGCCTCCTCCACCATGGCCAGATACTCGTCCAGCATGGATTTCTTGGGGAAGGTGATGCCATACACCCTGGTGAGCTGCTGGCGGTGCTCGTCACCCCTCCAGTAGGCTCCGGCTATGGCGGTGAGCTTCACGGCCTTGATGACCTCGGTGTTCATGAGGTGAGGGCCGCGGCAGAGGTCGGTGAAGGCTCCGTTGGAATAGTAGGTGATGGTGCCGTCCTGGAGCTCTGAAATAAGCTCGCACTTGTATTGGTCACCCTTTTCCCCGAAATACTTCAGAGCATCTTCCTTGGAAACGTCGATTCTGTGGAAATCCTGCTTCTCGCGGGCCAGCTCAAGCATTTTCTTCTCCACTGCGGGAAGGTCGGCGTCGCTGAGGGTGGCTCCTCCAAGGTCCACGTCATAGTAGAATCCGTTTTCAACGGCAGGGCCTATGCCGAACTTCACGCCGGGATACAGGGCCTCGAGGGCCTCGGCCATAAGGTGGGAAGAGGAATGCCAGAACACCTTCTTGCCCTCGGCGTCATCCCATTTGAGAAGCTTCAGCGAGCAGTTCTCGGTTATAGGACGGGTGAGGTCTATTGTCGTGCCGGAGTCGATGGTGTCGTCTCCTTCTTCTTTCACGCTCACGGCGAGGACCTCCGCCGCCAGGCGGGGTGAGATGCTTTTTGCAATTTCATAACCGGTAACCCCGCTCTCATACTCGCGGACGCTACCGTCGGGGAAAGTAATTTTAATCATAAAAACAAAACTAAAATCAATTGGACTAACCAGTATTTACAAACCAAGTACTTGAACTTGGCTAGCCATATTATTAGCCAAGGGGCAAAGATAATAATTTTTCCTATCTTTGTAATTCAAATCCGACAGACATGAAAGAAACCGTTACCGGAAAAATCATTTGGAACAAGGCCGCCTCATCGGCCCTGGCCCTCGCTGCCGTGCCTATACTCGCCTCAGTTGCAAGCCGCTTCATTTCCGGAGCCGCCGCCGGCGGAGGCTCGTTCCTGCTCACCCTCCTCACGATGCTGCTGTGGGTGGCCAAGGTGGGCGTC
>CAMOVV010000029.1 GCA_946627685.1 uncultured Bacteroidales bacterium | reverse complement strand
TATCCGGTGCAGGCCGACAAGTTCGAGGAGCTCAGGGCCACCCTTGAGAAATTCCAGCTCAACGACGCATCCTTCGTCTATGAGCCCGAGTCGTCCCTTGCCCTCGGCTTCGGCTTCAGATGCGGCTTCCTTGGCCTCCTGCATCTTGAAATCGTGCAGGAAAGGCTTTTCAGGGAGTTCAACATGGATGTCATAACCACCGTTCCCAACGTCTCTTACAAAGTCTATACGACCAAGGGTGAAGTGATTGACGTCCACAATCCTTCCGGCCTTCCGGCCCCCACCGTGATAGACCACATCGAGGAGCCGTGGATCAGGGCGCAGATAATATCCAAGGCGGACTTTTTCGGCCCCATCATGAAGCTCTGCCTCGACAAGAGGGGAGTGCTGACGGGTCAGCACTATATCACCGCCGACCGTGTGGAGCTCACCTACGAAATGCCTCTGTCAGAGATAGTTTTCGACTTTTACGACAAGCTCAAATCCATCTCGAAGGGCTACGCTTCGTTTGACTACCACATGATAGGGTTCCGCTCCGCGAAGCTTGTCAAGCTGGACATCCTCCTGAACGGAGACCCTGCCGACGCCCTTTCCACCCTCATCCACGAGGACCACGCATACGACTTCGGCCGTAAAATCTGCCTCAAACTGAAGGACCTCATACCCCGCCAGCAGTTCGACATTGCCGTGCAGGCCGCCATCGGGGCCAAAATCATCGCCCGCGAGACGGTGCGCCAGGTGCGCAAGGACGTCACCGCCAAGTGCTACGGAGGTGATGTCACCAGAAAGCGCAAACTCCTTGAAAAACAGAAGGAAGGAAAGAAGCGCATGAGGCAGATAGGCACGGTGCAGGTGCCCCAGAGCGCGTTCATGGCCGTCCTGAAACTTGATTAGCATGAAGGTGGCCGTCCTCATATCGGTCTGTGACCGGAGGGATGAAGCCCTGGAATGTCTTTCGGGGGTGTACCGCCAGATTGACTCCCTTGCCGGGGAGGGGAGATATGCCGTGGACGTATGGCTCAATGACGACGCTTCCTCCGACGGCCTTTCCGAGGCTGTCGCCTTGCAGTTTCCGCAGGTGAGAGTAGTCGCTTCTCCCCAGAGGCTTTATGCCAACAGGGGGCTCCGGCTTGCCTGGGAGACGGCGTCCGCCGCGGAAGACTATGATTTCTACCTTTGGCTTGATAGCGGAATCCGCCTTCGCGAGGGTACTTTTTACTCCCTTTTGGAAAATTCCGGTTTTCTCAGGCATGAGGCCATCGTCTGCGGTACGGTAGAAGCTGCCGACGGACGGCTCCTCTTCGGTGGACGCGCCCGTTCCGGGAGAATCATAAATCCCGACAGCACCATTCCCGTCCCGTGCAGGACCTTCGACGGGGCCCTTGTCCTTGTTCCCCGTCATGCGTTCAGGGTGCTGGGCCCCGTGGACCAGGAGTTCCAGCAGGAGCTTGGCGCCTGGGATTATGGAATCAGGGCCGCGAAGGCCGGCATCAACCGTGTGGTCGCCCCGGGAATCCCCGCCGTCTCGGAAAGCACGCCGGGAATCCCTGCCTGGAAGGATTCGTCCCTTTCCCTGAAGGAGAGGTTCCGCGCCCTGGGCAGTCCCGGCGGGAGGCCCTTCGGCCAGCAGTTCACCTATGACCTCCGGAGCCGGGGTCTTCTATGGGCCCTTTGGGGCTTCCTGAAGCTGAATCTTCAGACTGTTTTTGCAAAAAGGAAATGAATATGTGGTACAGATATTTCAGAATCAGCAAGCCTTCCGAGGCCAAGATTCCCGAGGAAAAGGTGGCCGGCGCATACAGGAAGTTCAGGAACAGGACTTTCTGGGGAGTGGCCTCGGCCTACAGCCTCTATTATGTCTGCCGCATGGCCCTCAGCGTGGTCAAGCAACCTGTAATCGACAGCGGAGTCCTTTCGGCGGGTCAGCTGGGAATCATCGGCTCGGCCCTTCTTTTCGCCTACGCCTTCGGGAAGTTCGTGAACGGCTTCATCGCCGACTACTGCAACATCCGCCGTTTCATGGGGACCGGACTCCTGGTGTCGGCCCTCTTGAATCTTATCATGGGCTCCCTCGGATTGCTGCAGGGGTGGCTCGGGCTGTCTTCCGTACTGCTTTTCGTCGTTTTCGCCGTGGTCTGGTGCATCAACGGCTGGGCCCAGTCCATGGGAGCTCCGCCTGCGGTGATAAGCCTTTCGAGATGGTTCCCCCTCAAGACGAGGGGCACGTTTTACAGCATTGTCTGCTCCACTCCCTACCTTGGCAAAGCGCTTTCCCTCATCCTTATAGGCGGAGTCGTGGCCTTTGCCGGCTGGCAGTGGGGATTCATCTTCGCCGCCGCCCTCGGGGTGGTCGGCGCAGCCATCATCTACATTTTCGTCTCGGACACCCCCGAAAGCCGCGGCCTCCCTTCCGTTCAGGAACTTTCCGGCGAGACCGTCTCGAAGAGCGACACCCTTCCCACCAAGGAACTCCAGAGAAAAGTGTTCTTCCATCCGGGCATCTGGGTCATAGCCCTTTCCTGCTCATTCGTGTATATAACCCAGTACGGTCTTTCCAACTGGGGAGTCCTTTTCCTCCAGAAGGGCAAGGGCTTTTCCCTCACCGAAGCCACCTGGGTGATAGGCTTTTCCGAGGCCTTCGGCATCGCCGGCACCATCCTTTCGGGCTGGCTCTCCGACAAGGTGTTCAAGGGCAACCGCGTGCAGCCCGTGTTCCTTTCCGGCCTTGTCTGCCTGTGTTCCCTCTGCGCCTTCATGTTCCTGAAAGGCTCCGCCTGGATGAACGTGGTGTACGTCGGGGTGTTCAGCCTGTCCATCGGAGTCGTCTATTGCATCGTGGGAGGTCTCATGGCCCTCGACATAGTGCCGAGGAAGGCCACGGGAGCGGCCCTCGGCATCGTCGGCATCTCGAGCTACGTGGCCGCCGGCCTCCAGGACATAGTGTCCGGCTTCCTCATCCAGGGCGGTTCCGAGGGTGTGGACGTCTATGATTTCACCCCGGTGGCCGTTTTCTGGCTTGTCTCCTGCCTCGTCGCCGTCGTCCTTCCCCTCCTGAGCTGGAAATATCTGAGGAACAAGATTGTGTAAAGTTTTCTATATTTGCATGATATTTAGCCCGAGCCTTTAAGGATGAACTGTCTGATACTTGCCGCGGGGTATGCCACCCGCCTTTATCCCCTCACGGAGAATTTCCCCAAACCCCTGCTGAAAGTCGGGGGCAAGACCATCCTTGACTGGCTTCTGGAAGACATCGACGCCACCTGCTCCCCGGAGCGCAAAGTGGTGATTTCCAACCATAAGTTCGCTTCCATTTTCCGCGATTGGGCCCCGGAAGGGGTTGAGATGGTGGATGACGGCACATCTTCCAACGAGACCCGCCTCGGTGCGGTCAATGACATCCGTTTCGCCGTTGAAAGCCTCGGCCTGGAGGGGGATACCCTTATCGTCGCCGGGGACAACGTGCTGGATTTCAGCCTCGGGCGGTTCGTCGCATACGCCAGGGAAAAGGGGACTTCCTGCATCATGAGGTATTACGAGCCTTCGGAGCAGAAACTCCGCAAATGCGGGGTGCTGGAGGTGGATGCCTCCGACCGGGTCCTTTCCATGGTGGAAAAGCCTTCGGAGCCAGCGAGCCATTGGTGCTGCCCTCCGTTCTATTACTATAAGGCAGAAGACATTGCGAGAATCCCGGAGGGGATTGCGGCAGGCTGTGGGACCGATGCCCCGGGGGCCTATGCCGCCTGGCTCGCCGGCGAGACGGCCGTCCATGCCATGGAGATGCCCGGAAGCCGCTACGACATAGGAAATCTTGAGAGTTACAAGAAGGTTGATTCTGAATATAAAGGTATTACGAAATAACAAATTCCACGATATGAAAAAATTTGCATTCATTCTCGCCGCGGCCGCGGTACTCGCCTCCTGCGCAGGAAAGCAGGACGGATATGTCATCAAGGGAAAAGTGACCGGCAGCCACCCCGCCCTTGTCAGCGGCAAGGCCATCCTATCCAATAACGACAAGAACGACCCCATTTCCGACACGGTCGATGTAGTGAACGGAAAATTCACCTTCACCGGCAAGGTCGTTTCCCCCGAATCCTACAAGATTGAAATCCCCGGCATCGACGGAAGGTTCCTCGTTTACCTCGAGAATGACAGCTACAGCGTTACCTGCAGCGATTCCACCCTTATGGAAAGCGTCGATCCCGGCCTCTACCTTGACGGCGGCAAGACCAACACCATCTTCAAGGAACTCAACGCTGCCGAGATAGCGATGGCCCGCCAGATCGGTTTCGACGTCCTCATGAAGGAATATACCGACCCTGCGACCACCCCCGAAAGGAAGAAAGAGACCTATCCCGACCTTGTCCGCGCCAACGAAGTCATGGCCAGGTGGAACGATTCCCTCGACGTGAAGATTCTCGCCGAGAATCCCCACAGCCTCTATGCTCTCGAGCAGATTCCCGGCCAGATTTACGACCTCAGCGCCGACAGCATCAAGACCCTCATCGCCGAATACGTCGATGACCCCGCCTTCGCCGGCAACAAGACCCTCGCCCGCATCCAGAAGCAGGTCAAAGTCCTCGAAGACACGGAAGTAGGCTCTCCCGCCATAGATTTCACCCTCAATGACCCCGACGGCAAGCCGGTGGCCTTCTCCGACATTTACAAGGGCGCGAAGGTGACCATGATTGATTTCTGGGCGTCCTGGTGCGGTCCCTGCCGCAGGGCCAACCCCACCATCGTCAAGGCCTACAAAGCTTACAAGGGCAAGGGCTTCCAGATTATCGGGGTCTCCCTGGACAATGACCACGGCAAGTGGGTGGAAGCCATCGGCGCAGACGGCCTCACCTGGCCCCAGGTCTCCGACCTCAAAGGCTGGGACAGCGCAGCAGCCGCCCTTTACGGCATCCGCTACATTCCCCAGAATGTATTTGTCAACTCCGAGGGCAAAATTATCGGCAAGAGGATAGACCCCGACAAGATTGAAGAATTTGTAGCTTCCAACCTTTAACAACCCAAACTCATGAAATCTCCTGAAGAACTCAAAAACGCGGCCCTCGACGCCCTTCGCGGCAACTGGGCCCCCGCCGTCGTGGGCACTCTGGTCTTTTTCGTCATCGCGATGCTGCTTGTTTCCCCTTCGGAAATATCCTCCTTCTCCCTCGAGTCCAGAATGTCCGTCCCCTCCTCGCTCACCATCCTCACCGTTTTCTCGTCGGGAATAATGGTGTTTTTCCTGGTCAACCTCGAGGTGGGTTTCTACAACGCCTACCGTTCCCTTCTCGACTCCGGAGACAACCGCGTCACCGCCAACATGTTCACCCTCGGCTTCACCAATTACTGGCATAAGCTCGGCGGCATGCTTCTCTACGCCGTGGTCGTGACGCTCGGTTTCTTCTGCTTTATAATTCCCGGCATCATACTCTCCTTCGCCTACGCCATGGTACCTTACATCCTCGACGAAAATCCCGAGATGTCGGTAATCGATACCCTCCGGGCCAGCCGGCACATGATGAGGGGCCACAAGTTCGACCTTTTCTGGTTCTGGCTCACCTTCATCGGCTGGGGGCTGCTCTGCATACTGACCATGGGAATCGGCTTCTTCTGGCTTATCCCTTACTACAGCACCGCCAGGGCCGCTTTCTACAACGATGTGAGGAATCTGGCCGTCGCCGAGAAAAAATTCTGACGTAAAGTTTTCATTATTTCGGGAAAATGCATATCTTTGCCCTCCCGAAATTGGAGAGGTGCTCGAGTGGCTTAAGAGGCACGCCTGGAAAGCGTGTATACCCCAAAAGGGTATCCCGGGTTCGAATCCCGGCCTCTCCGCAAAAAGTTAAAGACAACATTCAAGCGAGCTTGAATGTTGTCTTTTGCTTTTTGCATCGCCCCACCGCAGGTGGGCGGGATAGCGCGAGCGGCAATAGCCGCGATGCGGAATCCCGGAGAGGCCGGGACAACCGTTGGTCGCTTCGCTCCGAAACCATACAATTTCACCCCGCCGGGAAACGGCAGGGTGAAGTTGCGTAATTAACTGATTGTTATGAATCAGAGAGATTCTCTTATTTGCTCATGTCCACGGTAAGGCGGTACATCTTGCCGGGCTCGAGGGTGAGGTCTTTTGTGAGGGTGATGTCACCTGTCTTATAGAACAGTGAACTGCTATAACCACTGGAATAGGTGTATTTCAGCCTTGAAGCGCCGGAGGGACCGAATACCTTGCCGGCGTCTCCGGGAATAATCGGCAGATAGACAACCAGGGCGTCGGCTCCGGAAATCGGCAGATAATTCCTGGGAGAGAAAGAGCCAAGGGAAACCATGGCATAGGAAGTAGACCCATTGAAACTATAAGTATTATTTTCCGAGTCATATGCGTTAATCTGTATTTTATCGCACTTCTTTGTTTTGGCTCCATCGGGGAGGTTGATGAAAGCAACCTTGATGACGGATGACTTAGGGGAGACTTCGACCGACATTGCGCCTTCGGAAATAACTCCGCTTCCCAAATATAAGATTGCATCTTTTAGATGGGCCGTGCTCCCGTTTTCCTTTTGGACGAAGATATTTGAATTGAACGAATCACGCCAATTGCCTCCGATATAAATGCCGCTTATCAAGCGTTCGACGTCGACTGTCGAGTATTCTGTACGCGGAGTTCCGTACCGGGTCTCGCTCGAGGAGTAGGTGTACTGCTCAAGAGCGGGATAAACCACCCGGACGTGCTTCGTGGCTCCTTCGGAGAGGGTTCCGGTGAAATTGACGGTCTTTCCGCCGGGGCCGGAATAGGTGAAATTGTCGATTGTGACAATATTGCCGGCGTCACTCGAGGTGATGACGGAAATGGTCTCGTTGGTCTCCCAGGCGGTCTTGAGGATGTTACCGTCTTCAGTGTAGGAAACTCTTGTGTCTTCACCGGAGCCGATTGTGGCGGTGATGGTGATGGGGGTACGCTCATTGGTCGCAGGGGCTTCGGTCTTGTCGCAGGAAACGCCGGCGGATAAAACCAGTGCGGCGGCAAACAGGTTGAAGAGTGTCTTTTTCATGGTCTGTCCTCCTTGTTAAATGATTTCTCCTCCGTCGGTAATGTTCGGAATTGATTGGGCAATGGTCCCTTCGAGCCGCAGCTCGAGCACTTCGCACACGGGAGCGAAGTATGAGTCTTTATGATTCATACGCAGAAATATTTATGTAAATAATTATTAGATAACGGTTTATGCCCCCCCCCTGCATGGAGCGGCGGGAAAGAGCCGGGGATGGAATATGTGGCCGGTTCTTCATAGAGCAATTGCTGACAAATACAAAAGTAGTGAAACAGGCCCAAAAATGCAAGACCTATTCCCGGTTTTTGGTGTCGATGCAGATTGTGACGGGGCCGTCGTTGACAAGGGACACCTTCATGTCCGCCCCGAACTCCCCGGTCCCCACGGGCTTCCCGATTGCGGCCGAAAGCGCCTCGCAGAACCTATCATAAAGGGGGACCGCCTTTTCATGCCCCGCGGCTCCGACATAGGAGGGCCGATTGCCTTTCTTCGTTGAGGCCATGAGGGTGAACTGGCTGACAACCAGGGCTTCTCCCCCGGATTCCGTCACGCTGAGGTTCATCACACCATCCGCGTCGTCGAAAATCCTCAGCGCGGCAACCTTCCTGACCAGCCAGTCAATGTCTTCCTGCCCGTCCTCGTGGCCGACCCCGAGAAGGACGAGGAGGCCCGGGCCGATATGGGATTTGACACGGCCGCCTATCGTGACGGAAGCTTCCGAAACTCTCTGGATTACTGCTCTCATGGCTGAAGTTGTTTCTGCAAAGGTGGCCTTTTGTCCGATGACTCCGGGCAAAAAACCTTATTCGCCCGTTTCCGCGGCGGGGCCGGACGTCTTGACGGCCTCGTGTTCGGCGCGTGCCTTTTCGACGGATACGGATCTCTTGAGGACGAAGCCGGAGCCGAGGTATTTGGTGCGTACCTCTTCGTCGGCCGCCAGGGCCTCCGGAGTCCCCTGCTGGAGGATGGTGCCCTCGTACAGCAGGTAGGCGCGGTCCGTGATTGCAAGGGTCTCGCCCACGTTGTGGTCGGTGATGATGACGCCGATGTTCTTGTATTTCAGCTTGGCGATGATGTACTGGATGTCCTCCACGGCGATGGGGTCCACTCCGGCGAAGGGCTCGTCCAGAAGCACGAACTTCGGGTCCACCGCCAGGGCCCGGGCAATCTCGCAGCGCCTCCTTTCCCCTCCGGAGAGCTGGATGCCCTTGCTTTTGCGGACCTTAGAAAGGTTGAACTCATCTATCAGGCTTTCAAGCCTTTCTTCCCTCTCCTCCCGGGACATTCCGGACATTTCCATCACCGACATGATGTTGTCCTCCACGGACATTTTCCTGAACACGGAGGCCTCCTGGGGGAGATATCCGATGCCTTTCTGGGACCTCATATACATCGGCAAACCGGTGATTTCCTCATCGTCCAGGAAGACCTTGCCCCCGTTGGGGACGATTTGGCCGGTAATCATGTAGAAACTGGTGGTCTTGCCGGCCCCGTTAGGCCCGAGGAAACCGACGATTTCCCCCTGGTTGATTTCCATGGACACGCCTTTGACGACCGTCCTCACCCCATATTTCTTGACAAGATTTTCGCATCTGAGTTTCATAGAGTCTGTCCTTTATTTTGTGTCAAGGCCAAGGTCCTTCACCAGGCTGTTCACCTGCTGAATGTTATTCACCATGTATGTGCCCTTTTCGTGATTGGTGTATATTTCTTTTTCTTTTTCTTCCTGGGGAGCGACCTCGACTCTCAGCCGGACGCGGGTGCTCTCCACGGCTTTTTGGATGTTAAGCACCAGATTGTCAAGGATTTTCTCCTGTATCCAGGCCTTCTGGGTCTCATTGACCACGATGAATGTCAGCACCTTTTTCCCGTCTTCCTCGGTAATTTCCACCTTGGCTTTGGAAAGGGCGCTGGCAAGGCGGGGCTGGGATTCGTACAGGGCCGGAAGCTCTCCCCATTTGGCGAGGAGCGTTTCGTCGGAGGGGAGTTCCCCCTCGTCCTTGCCGTTTTCCACGACCGTCTCTTTTTTCTTCTGCTCCTCCAGCATGGATTCCAGCGAGATGGAGGCTCCGGTCTTGGCGGGACGTTTCCTTCCCTTCGCGGGCTTCTCGGCGGCTGCAGGGGCCTCGGCGGGGGCCGGAGCTTCGGGAGAGGCGGGGGCCGGGGCCGGAGCGGGCGATGCAGCCGGTGCCGGAGCCGGAGCGGCGGAGGTCGCAGGTG
>CAMOVV010000028.1 GCA_946627685.1 uncultured Bacteroidales bacterium | reverse complement strand
CCGCCGCTACCATGAGCCACTGCCTGGACGTGAGCCGGCGGGCCCTGACCTTTGCCTCGTGGACATGGCCGTCGGTGTCCTCCACCCTGTCTCCGGCTCCGCGGCGTCTCCACTGCCAGAAGCCGACGAACTGCATCGGAAGGAAGTACAGCACATGAAGGGCGAAGGTGCCCATCACACCGCTGTCGAAATAGACTATCGAGCAGCAAATCACATCCAGAAGCCCGAAAAGGAAGGTCCAGATGCTGCCGTTGGCGGAAAGCACCGTGTTGGTAACGCCCATGACGGCGGCTCCCCCGGCTATGGCCTGCATGAGGATTCTCGCCTCAGGCTTGCCTATATTATAGAAAAAGCTGTAAACGGCTATAAGCACCATTCCAGTGAGAAGGAAGGCGCTGAACCAGAAATTGAATTTCTCTTCCCGACCGGAAGGTATTGTAAAAAGACCCATTTTTGTTCTCAGTTTTCAAAAGCGGGTGCAAATATCGCAATAATTCCGATTATTCAAGGGCTGAATTCAATTCAGTGTGAATCCTTTCGGCAAGAACGGGGCCAACGAAGGCGGAAAGGTCGGAAACGGGGGCCGCCGCAATGCGGGCGACGCTGCCGTAATGAAGCAAAAGGCGGCTTTCGGTCTGCTCCCCGACTCCTTTTATATCCCTGAGGGCTGAGTGTATCTGGCTCTTGGAGCGGAGGTTGCGATGGAAAGTGATGCCGAAGCGGTGGGCCTCGTCGCGAATCTGCTGAAGAACTTTGAGGGCGAGGGAGTTTCGGTCTATGAAAAGAGGGTAAGGGTCTCCGACGCGGATGACTTCCTCAAGTCTCTTGGCGAGGCCTACGACAGTAAGCTTGTCCGTGAGCCCGAGTTCCGCAAGGGCCTGATAGGCAAAGTCAAGCTGGCCTTTGCCGCCGTCGATGACAATGAGCTGGGGCAGGTCTTCCGGAGACTCGGCCAGCATCCGGGAATAGCGGCGGTTCACGACCTCCTTCATAGAAGCGTAGTCGTTGGCCCCCACCACCGTCTTGATTTTGAAACGCCTGTAATCCTTCTTGGAAGGCACCCCTCCGCGGAACACCACGCAGGAGGCCACGGGATTGGTTCCCTGGATGTTGGAATTGTCGAAGCATTCCATGTGCTCCGGGAGAACCTTCATTCCGAGGGCCTTTCTCAGGTCCTCCATCACCATTGTCTTATACTCGTCCGGATTGGTTCTCTCCCTTTGTTTCAATGAATTGAACTGGAACTCCCTGGCGTTTTTCGCGCTGAGCTCGAGAAGGGCCAGCTTGTCCCCCTTGACCGGAATCCTGAATTCCACGCCCTCCATTTCCACGTCGGGCAGGAAGGGAACCACCACGAGACGGGAGAGGTCGCCGAATTTCGATTCTATTTCCGCGATAAATTCGCTCAGCACCGCGGACCTGTCCTCCTCTATATTCATCTTGAACCCGAGGTTGAGGGACTGAATGATTGCCCCGCCCCTCACTCTCAGGAAGTTGCCGAAAGCCTCGGGGCCGTCGAAGACAAGGGAGAAGACGTCTGCATCCCTCTCCGCCGCCGACACAATCACGGACTTGGAATAATGCTTTTCGAGGGCTTCTATCCTTTCCTTGTAAACCTGCGCCTCCTCGAACCTCAACTCCGAAGCGGCTTCCGTCATCAGGGTCCTGTATCCCTGGATCACCTCCCCGAGACCTCCCTTGAGAAGACGCCTGATTTCTTCAATCCAGGACCCGTACTCCTGTTTTGACACCTTCCCCACGCAGCAGCCCCGGCACCTGCCTATGTGCATTTCAAGGCAGGGACGGTATTTCCCGCGGAGGATTCCTTCCGAAGTCATTTTAAGGTTGCAGGTGCGGAGGGGGTAGCTGGAGCGGAAAAAATCCACCAGCCCCCTGGCGTAAAGGGCCGAACTGTAGGGCCCGAAATACGAAGACCCGTTGCGGACCACCCGTCTCGTAATGTAGATTTTAGGAAACTCGTCGGCCGTGATGCAAATCCAGGGATAGGTCTTGGAATCCTTCAGGAGGATATTGTACCGGGGCTTATACTGCTTGATGAGGTTGTTTTCAAGAAGCAGGGCGTCGGCCTCGGAACCGACCACGCTGAACTGGGCGTCCGCAATCTTGGAGACCAGGATGCGGGTCTTGGCGTTCAGCCTCTCCGGAGAGACGAAATACTGGGCCACCCTCTTGTGGAGGTCCTTCGCCTTGCCCACATATATCACCGTTCCCTCGGAGTCATAGTATCGATAGACTCCGGGGGAATGGGGAAAAAGCGCTATTTTTTCTTTGACGGTCAATTACTTGCTGAGGTCGAGAACCCTGACGTTCCTAATCTTGACACCCTCGCCGTGACCGCAGAATGAGATATATCCATCCTTGTTGAACATGCCGGGATGGTTCCTGTGATCCACGGTGTAAGGGTTTCTGGCGGACCCGTCGGGAGCGACGTTGTGACCCTTGCAGGCCTTGCGCACGTCTCCGTCCAGGATGACCTCACCGTTCACCGTCACCTTGATATGATTGCCGCGTACCTCGATTTCCTCGGTGCTCCACTCTCCGAGCGGCTTGTGCTTGATTCTCTTTGCAGGAATGACTCCATAGACAGAGCCGTGGACCTGGTACTCGTTGAGATTCGCGTACATAGGCGCGTCGTGGTCAAGAATCTGCACCTCGCACATTCCGTCATAGGCGGCATCCACACCCATGGGGGTCCTGATGCCGACGCCGTTGTTCACGCCCTCGCGGAGGAAGCAGAACTCGAAGCGATAGACAAAGTCCCTGTATTTCTTTTTGGTGTAGAGGTTACCGGTGCCGCTGCCGTCGGCGGAAACGTAGATAGAGCCGTTCATGAGCGTGTAGTTCACGAAATTGCCCTGCCATTTGTCGAGGCTGGTGCCGTCAAAAAGCATCTCGAATCCAAGTTTCTCCTCTTCGGGAGTCAGGATGGAAACGGGGGAAGGGGAATATTTGGAAAGGATGCTGTTCATCTGGTTCACGGCATAGCCGTCGTCGGCGTCTCCCGTGGAGAGCAGGGTCTCAGCGCCCTTTTCGAACGCAGATTTCATCTTGTCGTAATCAAGCTCGTCCTGGCACTTGTCCGCAATGTTCTTCACCGCATAGGCGGCCTGGCGCCTGACGCCTCTGTCAGTGTCGTCAAGATAGTCGCCGGCAAGGGTGAACGCCTTTCTCGTAGGGATTGAACCCACCACGGAAAGGATGTCTGCCTTCTTCGAAGGTTCCGTCGTCAGGCCGAGCACCTCGGAAAGAAGCCCCACCTTTTTGGAGAAATCCGTCTCATTTCCGTTAACGAGGGAAACGTAGCTCGGAATCACGTTCTGGAAGGAGGCGGGAGCGGACTTGATGGCCGAAAGGATGGCGGGGGCGGCCTTGTAATTGCTCATGGAGGCAAGAGCCGCCACGGCGGAAGGATTGACGGACACGGCCTTGGAGAGGTATTCCACAGCCTCGTCCGTGTCGGAGGAAGCCAGGGCGGGATAGAGCCTGGAAGGATTCTTCGCCTTGGGAAGAAGGCCGCTGACAAGGCTGTACCTCTGGCTTCCGTCAAGGCTGCGGAGGGCTTCGGAAAGGACCCCGGTGAGGGTCTTCACTCCCGAGTCGTCGGCATTGTCCAAAAGGGCGGCGAGCCTGGGAACGTCGTTTGCCGTCACGAGGCCGGAAAGAAGCCTTTCACCGCCGGCCTTTGTGCCCACGTCGCCGGAAGAAGCGAGGGCGAAGGCGTAGGGCGCCGCGTCAAGAATCCTGCGCGCGGAAGCGAGGCGGAGAAGGTTGCCGTTGTACTTGTCCTTGCCAAGGGCATCCATCACGGCTCCGGAAATGTCTCCCTTGAAGGACTTGAGAGCCTCAAGGGCCTGCTCTCCCGCTTCCCCGCCTTTTGCGAGGATGGGAACGAGGGCCGAAAGAGCCTGGGGACCGCCGATTTTACCGGCTGCCCTTATGGCCGCGGCTCCAACCTCGCCGCCCCTTCCGGTCTGGGAAAGTACCTGGGCGAGAGCGTCTGAGAGCTTGTGGTTTCCGAAGAAATTGAGGGCGTCTGTCTTGGCCCCGTCGGAAAGTTTGGAGAAAGATTTGACAAGGGCGGAGCCTACTGCGGAAACCCCGGCCTTTTCGCAGACGAAGTCCATGACGGCGTTGCGGTAGGAACGGTCGCCGTCTTTAAGGGCGGAGCCGAGGAACTTGAGGGCCTTGGCCGAAGTCATTCCTCCAACGAGAGTCTGTGCCGCTGCAGCCCTTTCCCCCGCGTTCACGCTCTTCAGCATCGCTTTGGCGATTTTGGGGTCAACGGAAGGAGCGGCGGTCACGGCCGCTTCGGTGACAGGGCTCAGCAGGTAGGCGTTCCACTCGAGGAACTGCTTGTTGTATTTGTCGGCGCAGGCGGCGGCCCCGGCCTTGAAGCCTTCCGTCACGGCAGCCTTATACTGGCTGTGGGCGGGGTCCGAGGCATATTTGGTCAAGCCGCTCAGGGCATATTCCACAAGGTTGTTGTGGCCCTTGTCCTGGGGGACAAGCATTGAAGAGAGGATTTCCACCGACTTGGGAGCCGCCTTGGCAAGGTCAGACATGACCCTGTCGAAGGCTGCCGCATCCTGGGCCGGCATTTCCGCAACTACATCAGCCACAATGGTCTCCACCGTCCTCTGACGGGCATCCTGGCCCAAAACCAGGGTGAGGGACAGCAGAACCGACAATATTGTTGATATGATTTTCTTCATGGTGCTGGATTTTTAGACATTCATTGCCCAGGGGGCGCGCATAGGCTGGTCGATGAGGTGGTTGGCCGCATCGTCTCCGATGAAACATTCTTTCTTGGGGTCGAAGTGCAGGGTCCTGCCAAGCCTGACGGCTATGGCTCCCATGTTCACCACGGTGCAGCTGTGGTAGCCGTTGATTTCGTCGAGGGCGAAATGCTGGCGGTACCTCACGCTGTCAAGGAAGTCGGTCGTGCGGGGTTCGGGGTCCGGGAGCTCGTTTATGATGTCCTGGACATTGGGAATCGTACATTCGAAACCTTTGTAAACCTTTCCGCCGGGGCCTTCGATATAAGGGACCTTGCCCTCGCTCTCGAAGCCTTCTCCCTCGAGGATGATCTTGCATCCGTCTTCGTAGGTGTAGGTGACCTTCCTCCAGATTCCGACCGCGTCGGGATGCTGCTGGGGAGCATCCACCTCAACCTTTACGGGGAAGGTGTCGTCCTTGCCGAGCATATACTGTACGGGGTCGATGTAGTGCTGTCCCATGTCGCCGAGACCGCCGTTGTCGTAGTCCCAGTATCCGCGGAAATTGGCGTGTACCCTGTGGGCGTTGTAGGGCTTGTAAGGGGCGGGACCCAGCCAGAAATCATAATCCAGTTCGGGGGGTATGGGCTGGACCTCAAGGTTTTCCTTCCCCCTCCAGTAGAACTTCCAGGTGAAGCCCGTGGCTCCGGAAATCCTCACGGTGAGGGGCCAGCCGAGAAGGCCGCTGTCTATGAGTTTCTTAAGAGGCTTGACGGTGGTGCCGAGGCCATAGAAGGTGTCCGTGAAGCGGAACCAGGTATTCAGGCGGAACACCCTTCCATACTTCCTGACGGCTTCCACGACCTTTTTTCCTTCCCCGATGGTCCTTGTCATAGGCTTCTCGCAGAAAATATCCTTTCCCGCCTTGGCCGCCTCGACGGACATGAGGCCGTGCCAGTGGGGAGGGGTGGCTATGTGGACCACGTCGAGGTCCGGGTCATGAATGAGTTCGCGGAAATCGTGGAATCCCTTGAGGGTCTGTCCGAAATCCCTCTTTCCGCGGTCGATGGCCCTCTGCAGGTGCGCCGCGTCCACGTCGCAGACGGAGATGAGGCGGTATTCGTCGGTGCTGGAGAAATGCCTCTCGCTGTTGCCCATGCCGCCGACACCGATGATACCTTTGGTGATCTGGTCGCTCGGGGCGACTGCCCTGCTGGAGGAATCCCCCATTTTTCCGAATACGTTTCTGGGGAGGATTGTCAGGCCCAAGGCTCCCAGGCCCGCTTTTTTAAGAAAATCTCTTCTTGATTCGCCCATGTTGATTATATGATTTTAATGTTATTGGATACGTAATAAGCCAAACTTTGTAAATATAATCATTTTTCAAGGATTATTCTCCGGCCGGGACAAAAAAAGCCGGCGCCATGAGGCACCGGCCAATCGATTCTGCAGATATGCAACTACCTGGACTCGGAAGAATTGTCGCGGGAGCCACGTCCGCGGCGCTCGCCGCGACGGTCTCCACGACGGTCTCCACGGTCTCCTCCGCGAGGACGGGAACCGCCCTGGGGAGCCTGCATGTTGGCAGCTGCGCCGGAGTTGGGACTGAGGTCCTGCTTGCCGTAACGCTCGCCGTTGCAGATCCACACCTTGATTCCGAGGGCTCCGACCTTGGTGCTCGCGACTGCGAGAGCATAGTCGATGTCGGCGCGGAAAGTGTGAAGAGGAGTACGTCCTTCCTTGAACATCTCGCTGCGGGCCATTTCGGCTCCGCCCACGCGGCCTGCGATCTGGACCTTGATACCCTCGGCACCGACCCTCATGGTGGTGGCGATGGCCATCTTGATAGCCCTTCTGTAGGATACGCGGCCTTCGATCTGGCGGGCGATGGTGTTGGCTACGATGGTAGCGTCAACCTCGGGCCTGCGGACCTCGAAGATGTTGATCTGGACATCCTTCTTGGTGACCTTCTTGAGCTCTTTCTTGAGCATCTCGACCTCGGCGCCGCCTTTTCCGATGATGACGCCCGGACGGGCTGCATGGATGGTGACGGTGATGAGCTTGAGGGTCCTCTCGATGACAATCTTGGAGAGGTCAGCCTTGGCGAGGCGGTTGCTCAGGTACTTGCGGATTTTGTAGTCCTCCGCAATCTTCTCTGCGTAGTTGCCTCCAACCCAGTTGGAGTCCCAACCACGGGTGATGCCTATTCTATTGCTGATAGGATTAGTTTTCTGTCCCATAATTATTGATTATCCTCCACTGTTGTTGGTTTCTTGACATCCAGGATGACGGTGACGTGATTTGAACGCTTGCGGATCCTGCCGGCCCTGCCCTGAGGCATAGGACGGATTCTCTTGATGGTGCGGCCCTCATTCACCATGATGGTCTTGACGATGACGTTTCCGTTGTCAAGCTCCTTGGACCGGTCGGGATTCTTGGCCTCCCAGTTGGCGATGGCGCTGCGGATAAGTTTCTCGAGGCGGATTGAAGGGGCCTTCTTCGAGAACTTGAGGAGATCCAGGGCATGGTTGACTTCCTCGCCCCTGATAGTGTCGGCCACAAGGCGCATCTTGCGAGGCGAAGTGGGGACATCATTCAGCTTGGTTATGGCAGTGTTGCGACGGGCTTCCTTGAGCCTTTCAGCCATTTCTCTTTTGCGTTTTCCCATGATTCAGATCTCCTATTTGTTATTGCCGGAATGGCCTCTGAAGTTTCTGGTGGGAGCGAACTCTCCGAGTTTGTGACCTACCATGTTCTCAGTGACATAAACGGGAATGAACTTATTTCCATTATGAACTGCGATGGTATGGCCGACGAAATCCGGGGAAATCATGCTTGCGCGTGACCAGGTCTTCACGACCTCTTTTTTCTTGCTACCTTCATTCATAGCAAGGATCCTCTTCTCCAGGGCTTCCTGGATATACGGACCTTTTCTTAACGAACGACTCATAAATCTCTAAGTTTGATTCCGTTTATTTCTTCTTCCTTCTTTCAATGATGAACCTGTTGGAGGTAGCCTTGGGGTTGCGGGTCTTGTAGCCCTTTGCAGGCAGACCCTTGCGGGACCTCGGGTGACCACCGGAGGCGCGGCCTTCTCCACCACCCATAGGATGGTCGTGAGGGTTCATGACGACACCCCTGTTGTGAGGCCTGCGGCCCTTCCAGCGGTTGCGTCCGGCCTTACCGGAGGATTCCAGGTTATGATCTGCATTGGACACCGTACCGACGGTGGCCCTGCAGCTGACGAGGACCATCCTGGTCTCGCCCGAAGGGAGACGGAGAATGGCGTAGTTGCCTTCGCGCGCTGCGAGCTGGGCGAAAGCGCCGGCGGAGCGGGCCATCGCGGCGCCCTGTCCGGGGCGGAGCTCGATGTTGTGCACGAGGGTACCAACGGGAATCTCCCCGAGAGGGAGAGCGTTGCCGGGTTCGGGAGCGACTCCGGAACCGGAGCAGATTACCTGACCGACCTTGATGCCGGCAGGAGCGATGATGTACTTCTTCTCGCCGTCTTCATACTCGACGAGGGCGATGCGGGCCGTCCTGTTGGGATCATACTCGATGGTCCTTACGGTGGCGGTGCAGTTGTCCTTGTTGCGGAGGAAGTCGATGATACGGTACATCTTCCTGTGGCCTCCGCCGATGTAGCGGACGGTCATCTGGCCGGTGTTGTTGCGGCCGCCGGAGCTCTTGAGACGCTCAAGAAGGGGTTTGTAGGGCTTCTTCGCGGTGATATCGTCAAACGCGCTGATGGCCTTGTTCCTCTGACCAGGGGTCGTGGGTTTGAATTTTCTGATTGCCATAGTCTTTCCCTCCCTTAGATGTTAGCGTAGAAGTCAATCTTATCGTCGCCTGCGAGAGTGACGTAAGCCTTCTTGAAATCAATGTCACGGCCTGCGAGAAGACCGCTCCTGGTGTAGCGGGACTTCCTCTTTCCATGGCCTTTGATGGTATTCACGTCCTTGACGGACACGTTGTAGGTCTGCTCGACGGCATTCTTGATTTCTATCTTGTTGGCCTTGGGGTCCACGTAGAAACCATAGACACCCTTGTCGGCCATGGCCGTGAGCTTCTCGGTGATGATTGGTTTAAGCAAAATTCCCATCTCTGTGTCGTTTTAGCGTGCGTTCCTTTCGGTGAGGATTTCCTGTACGCCGTCCACCATCACGAGCTTGCAGGAGTTCATGATAGCATAGGTGTTGATTTCGTCAACGGAAATGACATTCACCTCGGGGAGGTTGCGTGATGAAAGGAAAATGTTGTCGGAGTTCTGGGGAAGAACGAAGAGAATCTTCCTGTCTCCCGCCTTGATGGCGTCGAGGATTCCCCTGAATTCCTTGGTCTTGGGAGCGTCCATTGCGAAAGGCTCCACAAGGATGATACCGTTCTCCTTGGCCTTGTAGGAAAGGGCGGAGACACGGGCGAGCGATTTGACCTTCTTGTTCAGCTTGGAACGATAGTCGCGGGGCTTGGGACCGTGGACACGGCCACCGCCTACGAAGATACCGGCCTTGAGGGAGCCGTGACGGGCACCGCCGCCGCCCTTCT
>CAMOVV010000027.1 GCA_946627685.1 uncultured Bacteroidales bacterium | reverse complement strand
TTTTATATAGCAAAACCCCTCTCAAATGCATTGAGAGGGGTTTTCCGTGGTGCTGCGAAGCCCGAAATCCCTGTAAGAGCCGGCTTATGCCCTGTAAGCGAAGCTGCAAACGGCGCCTTTATGGTCTTCCTCAATCAGGGACCACTGGGCGGGCCTGGGCTCTCCTTCCTCAACCGGCTTGGGGAAGAAGAATTCATACTCGTGCAGGCAGGCTTTCGCGTCGCGGCCGTCCAGGTACAAATCCGTATAGCCGATGTCACCCCAGTGGCCGGTGGACGGAACGCTCAGAGTCCGCAGCAACGTCTGTTCGGAATAATTCTTACGGATCCATCCGGGTCTCCAGATGTGGTCGTGACCGTGGATATATCCGGCGCAGAAAGGATTGTCCAGGAGCAGGGTCTGGATGCGGGTCTCCCCTATCGGATGGTGAGCGGTGACGAAGAAGGGCTTCGTGTAGAGCGATATTGTCTTTTCCAGCCACTTCAGCTGCGGCTCGTCCAAGGCCCCGGGCGTAATCCAGGTATTCTCATCCTCGCCTTGCTGGAGCGAATCAAGCACGATGATGTCGGCGCTGGGCGTCTGAACGATATAAACGAAACGGTCGGACAGCAGGGAGGCTGCGGCATAGGACGGGAAGACGCCGGCGAAATTCTCCCGGCGGTCGTGGTTGCCCATCGCCATCGTAAAACGGATGCCGGAGGCCTCCAACGGGGCGATTATCTCTTTGAGCAATGTATATTCCGACGTCCTTCCGGTCAGATAAGCCAGGTCTCCGAGGGCTATCACATTGAGAGGCAAAGGTTTCATTTTAAGGATATCGGCAATCGTACGGCGCAGCCGGTCGGCCTGGTAACCTCCGGGATTGGTGTGCAAATCAGAGATGATCACGACGTGATTTTCGTCAAATTTTCCAAATCTCCTTTTAGGCCGTCTCCTTTCCGCAGCCTCCAAAAAAGATGTCGCCGCCGAAGCCTGCGTCAATACTCCTCCCAAACCGAGGGCAGCCAGGCTGCCAAGAAATGTCCTTCTGTCCATAATTCTATCTGTTTTATTCGAGTCCAGCACTCGCGGAAGCTAAATTTAACGACTTATTTCCAATCGGCCAAATCAAGTCACCTGCCGCGCTGTCCTTTGACTGATTCCTTATACAGCCATTCCCGGAGGGACTTGAGCCTCTCCCTCCCCCGCGGAGTATGGGGAAGGACCCGCGCCGCTTCAAGAAGTATTCTCGCCCTTGCATGCTTCCGGAAAGGAAGGGCTTTGCCAAAGCGCCTGGCCGCAGCGCGGTTCTCCGGGCTTTTTGGCTGATACATATAGAAATGGCAGAAGCTCTCCAGGTATTTTTCGGCTTCCAGGTCCCGCTCGGACGGAGTGAAGTCCGTTGATATTTTACCGAACACGAGACATCCGAATTCTGCCAAAGCCGTTTTATCCATTCCGTGTGCGATGGAATCGGGGCGTATATAATAGAAATACGTAATGTCCGGAATAACGTAAAGGTGCGACAGGTACTTCATCACATAAAAGGTCCACAGGGTGTCCTCCATCAGCAGCCCTTCTTCGAAGCGGAGCCGGTGCCGGACAATGAACTCCCTGCTGACGAGCTTGTTCCATGCCGCCGAGGGGAAATACCGGCTCCTGTCAAAGAACAGTTCCCGCACCTGAGAACGGGTACGCAGGTCCTCCCGGCGGCGCCAGCTGTTCCTCTGGTTGATGAGGGGGCCTTCGTCGGAAACCAGCATACGCTCGCCGAGCACCATCTCGATGCTTCTGTCCTGCAACACGGGCGCGACAAGCTTTTCCACGCAGTCGCTGCTTATGTAGTCATCGCTGTCCAAATACAGGATATAGTCCCCGGAAGCGGCGTCCGTCCCCGTATTTCGCGCGGCGGAAAGGCCCCTGTTCCGGTCATGACGGAGGAGGCGGAAACGGATGGGGCCCCCGTACCCTGCAATCATGCGCTCGCACCGGGCCATGCTGTCATCCGGGGAGGCATCGTCCACCAGGATACACTCAAAACGGTCATAAGTCTGGCTCATGACGGATTTCAGGCACCTCTCCACATAAGGCGAGACTTTGAAAACCGGTATGACGACCGATATGCCGACAGCTTTATCCTCTTGTTCCATAACTGCAAAAATACGGATACTTTTGTTTTATTTGAAAAATACATTACATTTGCGATATACTACAGACAAAAAGTTTATTAATATACAATTCCATGAAAACGAAAGAAGTCAAGACCGTATCCGCAATCGAAAAGAAGGAGTACGAGAAACCCGTGATGGATCCCGTCGTCATGAAGAACGACAGCATCATCTGCGTCTCCACCTGCCCTTGCGATTTCATTACTGAACCATAAAAGACCATTTCCGTGCAGATTATCACGGAGGCCGCGTCCCTTGTTTCCCAGGTCCTGGGACGGCAGAAACGTGCTGACAAGCGGTATCGTCTGATGACCTATGTATTACAATGCCCTGTCGAAGACGGGGTATTGTTTTACCATACCCTGACCTGCTGCATGCTGCTTCTGTCTCCGGAGGAGGCCGGGAGATTGGAGGAACTGCCGGAGCTGATTGACAACTGGTTCCTTGTTCCGGAAGGGCACGATGACAGGAAACTCTGCCTGCAGCTCCGCCAGACGGCGGCGCTGCTCCAGTCCCCCTCCACGGCCATCACCGAATACACCATTTTGCCGACCACTGGCTGCAACGCGCGCTGCTTCTATTGCTTTGAAAAAGGCACGGCGCCCGTCGTCATGAGCTTGGAAACGGCAGACATGCTCGTCCTGTTCATCCTGGACCATCGGGGCGGGGAGAGCGTCAGATTCCGTTGGTTTGGCGGAGAGCCGCTGATGAACGTGCCGGTAATTGACAGGATATCCTCCGAAATGGACAGGAACGGGGTTCCGTTCACCTCCACCATAGTTACCAACGGTTATCTTTTCAGCGAAGAACTTGCAGAAAAGGCCGCAGGCCTGTGGAGGCTGAAAGAGGCGCAAATCACCCTCGACGGCACCAGGGACACTTACAACCGCGTCAAGCGCTATGTTTACGATGACACCGACGCCTTCGCACGGGTGCTGGACAATATCGGGCACCTTACAGCCTCCGGCATCGACGTATGGGTGCGCCTGAACATTGACAAGTACAACATCGAAGAGATGTCACAGCTGGTCCGTCTTATGCACCGGAGGTTTGGAGCCAACAGGCATCTCGGCATTTATTCCAGAGCGCTCTACGGCAAGCGTTCTCCTCAAGACGGAGAATTCCTTCACGAGCGGCAGATTCTTCTGGAGCAGCTGATTGACGAGTGCGGCTACCATATCAAGAAGAAGCTGCAGAAAGGAATCAAGCTGAACTGCTGCATGTCGGACAGCGACCGGAGCGTAGTCATCGCGCCTTCAGGACACCTGGGCAAATGCGAACACTACATCGACCGGGACTTCTTCGGCCACATCGGCTCGGAAGAAAGAGACCTGAGCGTCATCCGCCGGTTCAGGGAGAGGTCGCCGGAAACGGAAGCCTGCGCTTCCTGCGCCATATATCCCCAATGTATCCAACTGAAGGTCTGCGAGAAAAACCTCTGCGACCTTCAGCTGCGGCAGGAGCTGTCCCGCAAAATCACGGATGCGATGAAGGACGAATACAACAACTATCTCAATAGCAAATAGAATGAATCTCAAGTACGATTTTTCCATCCAGGAAGTTGCCGACAAATTCGTGGCCATAGCAAAAAACCGCGAGACCGGTACCGTCGAGCTCGTGTTCAGCCTGAACGGCACGGGAGCCCTGATGCTGCAAGCCATTCAGGAGGGGAAAGACGTCGGCGAAATCGCCGGAGCGCTCGCTTCGGAATACGACATCCAGCCCGAGGATGCGAAGAAAGAGGTGAGCGGGTTCATGGCCATGCTGCTGGAAAACGGCATAGCCTCCGCCTGACGGCTCAAAGTACGTCAGGCAAGACGGAAGGTGCCGAACCGCTCCGGATTGTGGTTGTCCGCGACCCACACCGGATGCCAGCTCCATCCTGCATTCAAAGGTTTCCCGTTGAAATGGAAGAGGTTATAGCGGCCGAGGAAGAGTTTCAGCTCGTCCCCTACGCGGGGAACCACGGCATCCGTCCCCTTCAAGTCGGCGAATCCCTTCCAGGGGAATTTTATCTCCGCCGTCCACCCTTTGGAGACCACGCTGGGGTCGTTCAGCTTGCCGTCCACTTTAACGGCCACCTCCAAACCCGGGAAATCCCAGTTTCGGTACACCCATCGAAGACCCCTCGGGTTGATTCCGGTCCAGAAATGCTCGTCCTGACGGTCGAAATTGCCCCCGAAACTGATGGCTCCGCTCTTAAGGATATCGAACCTGTCCTTTTTGTAATAAGGGTTACCGGAAACGAGTTTTCCTGAATCGTCATAGCGGGGATAGGCGTCCCTCCAGAGGTAAAACACCTCGTAGATAACGCCGAGGGCGTTGAGTTCAAGTTCATAGTAGGAGTCGGGACCGGCTATGAACACCTCCAGGTCGTTCTCCACCCAAAGCAGGCTGTCTCTCTCGGTCAGCGTGGCCGCGGGGAAGGGTTCCTCCACCCAGAAACCGGCGTAAAGGGCCTCGTCGTCCCACAAAAGGGCCGCCCTGGTGTCATAGATTCCGGGGGTGCCGCCTACGGCATCGACGAAACGGGGAGACTTTTCAGCATTCTTCCACTCTTTCTTTTCGAGGTCGCCGTCTATCCTGACCGGTCCAGCAACTCTCTTGATGTCATATATTTCCATAGTTCTAAATTAGTTTTTCAGATAATTCCGCGACTTTTTCGAGCCAGAGGGCGTCCACCTCGTCGAAGGTATCGAGAGACTCGCTGTCGATATCCAGGACCCCGATGACCTCCCCGCCGGAAAACACCGGCACTACGATTTCCGAACGGGAAAGACTGCTGCAGGCTATATGGCCTGGGAACTCTTCGACATCCGGGACGATTATGGTCCGCGCCTCGGCCCAGGCGGTGCCGCAGACCCCCTTTCCATAGCGAATCTGCTCGCAGGCGGGAGGGCCGCTATAGGGCCCGAGGACAAGGACGCCGTCCTTCACGAGATAGTACCCGACCCACAGGAACCCCATGGAGGAAAGAATCTCGGAAGAGATTTCCCCAAGGCCGGACATAGCCTCGACCCTTTCCAGTACAGCTGCGTAAGTCTTTTCTTTCAAAGCTTTTTCCATAATCCTACAGATTCATTCCGGAAAGGGTGATTTCCGGGGAAAGGCCCCTCGCGTCGAAGGAACTCCAGCGGACCTCTACGGTGCGGGACTCTCCGGGAAGGAGGGAGAAATAATTGTCGGAATAGTCCACCGGGAGGATTTCATCCCCGTCGGAGCCCTTCAGGGTGAGCCTCAGAAGCAGGGCCGGAGTCTTTCCGGTGTTCCTGAGGGTCACGGTGGCGGACTCGCCGGAGAACCTGACGGTCTTCTTGACCTTCGCCGCGGGGAGGGTACGGACAGCCTTGAGGTTGCCGTATTCGCTGCCCTGGATATAGAAATTGTCGGAAAGCACCTTGCCGGAGCCGTCCTTCAGCTCAAGCTTCACATAATAGACTTCCACGTCGGCTCCCGGGGCGCGGAGCTTCATCACGGGGATGTTGGAATCCTCGGAAGAGGACACCGAAGCCTCGTCCGAAGACAGAAGCCTGCCGGTGTAGTCATACACCCTGGCGACGGCCTTCAGACCGTTCCTGTCCCCCGCGCAGATGTTCACGACCTCAACGTCCCCGGTGGAGGCATTGAGCTGGATATGAAGGGGTTCGCAGGCCTTCTTCACTCCGAAGAAAGCTCCGGTAGGCTCGAAATAATAATCATACGTGCACCAGGTCATCGAAGGCCAGCATGAATGGGACATCCAGATAAGAAGGCCCATCCTGTCCTTGCTGCCGGACTCGTACATGGCGCGGTAGCCGTCATAGTTCACCCACTGGGCGAGGGAGGTAAATTCCTCGGCGGAGCGGGACTCCCCGAAGGCGTTGGAAATGATTTCGTTGAAAGAGCGGGCCCCCTGCGCGCCCTCGAGGGTGTAGTCGTGTTTCCCCCAGAGGTCGTTCTGCGGCCACAGATGCTCCGGAGCCATCATCCTCGAGAGGCTCTCGAAGGTGGGCACGTTGGGCATTCCCCTCTCGGAATGGAGCTTGCCGCTCTGATGCTCGAAATAGAACTTGGGGGTCATGGCCCTGTAGGGGCCGTGTCCGCTGACTCCACCGGCGGCGGAATCGGAAATATAAGGGATGCCCGGATGCAGGATAGCAACCACCTCGCTCCTGAGGCTGTCATCTATGGTCTTGGGAGGATTTCCCTCATTGCGGCCGCAGTAAAGGGCGATGCTGGGATGGCGGCGGATGCGCTTGACATAGTCCGAAGCATTGTCAAGGAACATATCCTCATAGTAGGGATCCGGGCCGTCGGCAGGGTTGGCCAGCCAGAAGTCCTGCCACACCATGATGCCGTAGCGGTCGCAGGCCTCGTAAAACTCCTCGTCGCCGATTTGTCCCACCCAGTTGCGTATCATGTTGTAGTTCATCTGCCTGTGATAATCCACGGCGATAAGGTACTCGCGGCCGCGGAACCTGAGGTTATGCTCGCCGAAGCCCCAGTTGCCTCCGAGGGGGATGAACCTGCGTCCGTTCACATATATCTTCAAGGCCGTGTCTATGTCAGACCAGGTAACCTCCCGGATACCGGCCTTGTAGGTGAGGCGGTCGGCGTCCCGGCCGCCAACCCTGACTTCAAAACCTGCATCATACAGGTATGGCTCACCGTATCCGTTGGGCCACCAAAGCTTCATTTCCTGGTCGCGCAGGACGGGGAAATCTTCGGGAGCAAACGTAACTTCTCCACAGAAACCGGCCTCGACCGACTTCGAGAACTTCCTGTCCCCTATCCATCCTGTGACCTCCATGGCACGGTCGGGGCTGCCGGAGCCGTCAACAATCACGGACACGGTCATCGAAGCCTTTCCTTCGGGCGAGAGCCTGGTCGAGACAAGGGGGTCGGACAGCAGCGCAGGCTTCACGGGAGAGAGGTAAACGTCGTTCCAGATACCGGAGTTCCTGCCCCTCACCGTGGTAATCCAGTCCCAGCCGATGGAGGCGTGATAGGTGGGATTGTCCGCGCCGAGAATACCTCCGTTAAGGCCGGTCGTAATGGCGGTCTTTTCCTTCACCGCACCGAAATGGCTGTTCTTTATAATCTTAACTGCAAGGATGTTATGCTCCTTCAGGGTAACTTTCGTCCTCCCCCTTGTGAAGGCGCCCTCTATGAAATCTACGCTTTTTCCGTTCAGCCAGACCTCGGCCTTCCAGTTGATGCCGTCGAAATTCAGGAAGAACTCCTTCCCGACGTTTTCCGGGGAGGCGTCGAACTCGCGGCGATACCAGAAATCACTGTTGAAGAAAGACTCGGAAATCTTGTTTACGTTGTCATCATAATTCGGGTCCTCGAGAGCCCCTGCGCAAACATAACTCATAAGGACGGTGGCAGGGACGGTGGCATGGAGCCAGCCGTCGGGGAAGAAATCTTCCGATGAAACCGTTTCCCCGCCGGGAACGACCTCGGAAGCCCTTTGCAGCTTCCAGTCCCCGCCGTCGAGAGAGATGCAACCGTTACCGAGCGAAGGAGCCTCCGCAGGTTCCGCAACAAGGCCTCCCCTTCCCCACACCTCGAGTTCGGTCATGGAATAAGAGGAACCGGAAGGCGTGCCCCCGGACATTGAGACCCTGACATAACGTCCTGACACCTTGTACTTTATATCTTCGGTCAAGGAATAATCCTTCCCTGATACGGGCACTTCTCCCCAGGTCTTTCCGTCGGAGGAGACTTCAATTTTCCTCACCCTGGGCCTTTCCACCCACCTGAGGACGATGCGGTCTATTTCCGACTCTGCCCCGAGATCCGTCATGACCCACTCGCCGTCAGCGCCGACGCTCTTCCACAGGCTGGAAAAACGGTAAGAAGGCATCATGTCGAAGAGCCTCTTCCCGTTCCTGAAGAAATACACCTCGGTAACCCTCCATGAGACTGCACCCGTCATGCTGAAGCGCATTTTCGCGTTGCTGACGCCGCAGGGATTGTCCAGGGCGAAGCCAAGACGCATCCTCCTTGCAGGGAGCCTCTCGGGAGCCGTCTGCTTGTTGGGGTCGGTGTGCATCTGGGGGCGGCCTCCCATTCCGGGAAGCTCAGTCCCTGAAACGGTTCCGAGGGTATTCTCGGCCCCGTCGTCACCGACTGAAGTCAGGCTCAGCCTCCAGTTTCCGTCCGCATCCTTCTCCCTGTAAACCGCCTCGCAGGCGACGGCCACGCTGTCGGCCCTGAGAAGGTAGCCGCTCCAGCGATAGTCAAGGAAGGTGTCCTCTCCCTTCAAATCGTTGCGGGAATACTCTCCGCCGTCGATGGCATTCTCCCTGTCTCTTTTCGCCACAGGCCCCTCAGGGGTAAACACTTCGAGGAAAGATACCTCACCGAAAGAAAGGATTCCGTCGGTAAGAAGCTGGCCTGTAAGGTTATAGTCAAAATCCGAAGACGTACGGACCACCCTGTTGAGGGCCAGGTTGCGGTAGGTCTTTCCGGGCACCAGACGCGGGGCGAACGACTCGGAAGGGTCGCCGGGATAGATGCCTATTCCTCTCGAACGGGAGTTTCCGTCTCCGTCCGGGGCGGAAGAAAATGACAGGACAGGAGCAGCGGCAAGGGCTGCGAAGGCAAGAAAAATGCGGATGTTCATATCGAATCTGTTTTTCCTTGCAATATACAAAATATCGGCAAACGAAAAAAGGCCAGCAAATGCTGACCTTCATCGCCGTGCGCGGGAACAGAGTCGAACTGTCACGCCAGTAATAGGCACTACCTCCTGAGAGTAGCGCGTCTACCAATTTCGCCACCCGCGCTGGATTGGAATGCAAAGATACAAATTGAAATTAAAAATACAAGCATCCCCGGCGTTAAATCACGACATCCAGTTTCTCCGTCCCTTTCCAGCCGGACACGCTGAACGTCACTCCCGTGCGGGAATAGTTTATCTCCATCACGATATCCTCCAGCTCCGGCCTGGTCCAGTCATAGCCGCTCGCCGCGATGTACTCCCCCACCGCGAAAGTCCTAAGGACATCGGGCTCGTCCCTGATTTCCAGCATCATAGAAGAATCGGTCTGCCTGGGGACCGTGCACGAGTATTCCATATCCCCGACAGCCGCGGCAGGGGCGGAAAACACCCCGGGAAGAGGACGGCCGGAGAGGTCGTATCCGCAGACATTTCCGCTAAGGGCCAGTTTCCAGCCAAATCTTTTGACCGGCCCGTCGGACCTCGCCTTCAGCCTTATCCT
>CAMOVV010000026.1 GCA_946627685.1 uncultured Bacteroidales bacterium | reverse complement strand
GCCCTTGTTTCTCAACTCGATAAGGTGCCTGGGGCAGGCTTTCACGCAGGAGCCGCAGGCAGTGCATTTCTCCTCGTCCACTACTGGAAGTCCGGTGGCGGGGTCCATGGAGAGGGCCCCGAACTTGCACGCGGCCACGCAGTCGCCGCAGCCGAGGCAGCCGAAGGAGCAGAGAGTGTCTCCGCTGTACAGGCCGGCTTTCACCTTGCAGGACATCACACCGTCATACACGTTCACGGAAGGACGGTTGGAACAGCTTCCATTGCAGCGGACGACAGCCACCTGGGGAGACTTTTCCTTCACTTCATAACCCAGGATGGAGGCCACCTTGGCCATCACGTCGTTTCCGCCCACAGGGCAGTAGTTGTTGTCCAGGTTCGGGGCCTTGACTGCCGCCTCCGCAAAGGCACGGCAGCCGGCGAACCCGCATCCACCGCAGTTGGCGCCCGGCATCACCTTCTCCACCTCGTCTATCCTCGGGTCTTCCACCACCTTGAACTTCTCGGCGATGAGCCAGAGGAAGCAGGCGAGAACCATACCCAGGACGCTGATGATTGCAATGGTCCAGATAATCGTCGTTGACATCAATATCGATTGTTAAAATTAAAATTTACCTTCTCTTTATATAAAAAACGTAATCCTTCGACAGGGAGTCCCTGAACAGCCAGACCACGAAATAGTACAAACCGGCCCCGCCGATGGCGGCAAGCCCCGTGGCCACCTCCCCAAGCCCCGCGAGGGGAAGGGTCAGCACCAGCAGGAGCAGGACGGCAAGAGGCAGGACATAGGATATCACCACGGCCTTCAGGCCCATCGACGCCGTCAGCATCACATCCACCTCGTCCCCGCTCCTGAAATTCTCCGAGGCCACAGTCGGGACCTCTATCTTCTTCTCTTTCATCTCCGAAAGGGAGCAGAGGGCCGAAGCGTGACAGGCGGCGCAGGCGGATTCGGACACGATGGACACCGTGGTCACCTCAGGTCCCACTTCCACTACCCTGCCCTTGTGCGATATCTCGTCCCTTGCCATCCGCGGTTATTTTATCAAAGAAGAGAACGGGTGATTGAGGTTCTCATAAGTGGCCAGACGGCCGTCTATAGCCCCCCAGCGCACCTTCGTCTCGAAGCAGAGGGGCAGGCGGTTGTCGTCGTCGGTGAACCACATGTCCACCTTTCCGTCGTCGGAAGTGAACACCTCGCCCGCGACTACGCCCACGCTGAATTTGATGGCCCGGACGGTGCCTATTCCCTTCACCTTCTTGTTCTCGACCCCTATCCTCTTCAGCTTGATGGTGTAAACGTCGTCGTCAATGGCGAAGGTGAGGGGCAGGACGGAGCCATCCACTATTTTGTTGAAATCTATGTTCCGGAGCACGTAAACAAGTGACGGAATGTCATATACGCAGTTGACAAGAGGGATCTGCACGGTCCGCGTTCCCTTCTTGGTGCTGTAGAGGCCTGCATTGATCACCCGGCTCTCCCAGTCGTACCAAAATTCGTTGGTACAGTAGTAATTGCCCTCCCTGGTGTCCCTCTTGAAAAGGACGGGAGTGAGGGATGACATTGAAAACCAGGACTGGAAGTCTTCCCTGATGCGGAAGAACATATCATAGAACTTGGGGGTCTTCCCGAAGATGCGGGCGTGATAGCAGGGAGTGCCGTTCACGAAGGTGGAATCCAGCGACACGTAGGCCTTGGCAACGTCGGAGTTGATGGGCCCGAAATTGTAGTGTACCTGGAAGGTGAGCCTTTCTCCCGCCTTGAAAGCCAGGCTTTTGCGGTCGAGGGAATGAAGCTTGTAGCACTCGCGGGGAGTCTGGGCCGCGCAGGCGGTCCAGAGGGCGAGGAGCACGGATACGACGGTCAGGAACTTCTTCATCACATGAATTCGTTATTGGGCTCGAAACCGCTGTCCACGTTCATCGCCGACCCTATGCTCATGGCCTGGGCCTCGAGGGTGTCTCCCTCTTCCACGAAGCGCACCTGTTCGCTCTTGAACCTCATGTTTATCTCAGCCGTCTGGCCGTTTCGGTGCTTGGCTATGATTATCTGGGTGACTTCCTTGTCTTCGGCATGTTCCGAAAGTCCCAGGGCATCAGGGCGATGGATGAAGATGACCATATCGGCGTCCTGCTCGATGGAACCGGACTCGCGGAGGTCGCTCAGCTGGGGCTTTCCGCCGCCTCCGCTGCGCTGGACGGCCTGGCGGGAAAGCTGGGAAAGGGCTATGATCGGGACGTTGAGCTCCTTGGCGGTAGCCTTGAGCGTCCTGGAAATGGCGGCCACTTCCTGCTCCCTCATGCCCCTGAGCTCCGCGGGGCCCTGCATCAGCTGGAGATAGTCCACGAAGATGAGCCTCACGCCTTTCTGCTTCACGAGGGTCTTGGCCTTTGTCCTGAACTCCATGACGGGGATGCTGGCCGTGTCGTCGATATAAAGGGGCGCCTTTGCAAGGTCCCTCAGCTTATACTCCAGCTGCTCCCACTCGAAAGGTTCGAGCTTGGAGCCTCCCTTTATCTTGTCGGCGCTCAGGCCGCTCTCCGACGTCATGAGACGCTTGACCAGCTGGAGGGCGGACATTTCAAGGGAGAAGAATCCCACCGGCATGTTGTGCTGGACGGCGGCGTTGCGGGCAAGGTTGAGGGCGAAGGCCGTCTTTCCGATGGAAGGCCTTGCGGCGAGAATCACGAGGTCTGACCTCTGCCAGCCCATGGTGATGCGGTCTATGGATTCGAACCCCGAAGGGACCCCGCTGAGTCCCTCGGTGTTCTGCATGTCCTGGATTTCGTTCAGGGCTGTGTTTATGATGGAGCCTATTTCCTGGACATCCCGCTTGACGTTGTTCTGGATGGCGGCGTAAACCTTGGTCTGGGCGGAATCGATGAGGTCGTCCACCTTCACCGACTCGTCGTAGGCCTCGGAAAGTATCTGGTAGGAAGCGGTGATGAGGTCACGCTGGATTGTCTTCTGTTTCAGATACTTGATATACTGCTCCATGTGGGCCGCCGCGCCCACTTTCCTGGAAAGGCCGGAAAGGAACACGGCCCCTCCGACTTCTTCGAGATTACCCTTTTCACGCAGCTTGGCGGAGACGGTCACAAGATCCACGGCGGAATGCTCGTTCACGAGCTCCGACATGGCCTCGAAAATCATCTTGTGCCTGGGAACGTAAAAGCATGAAGGAGAAAGCTCCTCCATGGCCTCGTCGATGGTGGACGGCTCGATGAGCATTGCCCCGAGCACGGCCTCCTCGACGTCCGGAGCCTGCGGCGGCTTGTTGCCGGTCGCAGCCTCGACGGCGGCCAGGTCAACATCCTGGCCTTTCCTCTTCCTTGTCTGGGCGGGCATCCGTAAAGAACGTTATTCTTCCTCGGCCTTGGAACCGTAATTGACGATGATTCTTCCGCAGTGCTCGCAGATGATGAGCTTCTTGCCGGAAGCCACGTCGATGAGCCTCTGGGGAGTAATCACGTTGAAGCAGCCTCCGCAGGCGTTGCCGTTATAGACGGACACCACTGCGAGGTGGTTGTGGACGCTGGCGCGGATGCGCTCGTAGGCGCTCATCACCCTCTCGTCGATGCGGGAAGCGCACTCCTCCCTCCTGGCCACGAGGGCCTTTTCCTCGTCGGCGGTGGACTTGACGACGTCGTCGAGCTCCTTCTTCTTGGCCTTGAGGTCGGCGGACTTGACGGCGATTTCGGCCTTGATGTCCTCCAGCTCGGCCTTCTTCTCCTCGATTTTCATCTTCAGCTCGCTGATGTCCTTCTCGGCTATCTGGCGGAGATAGCCCTGGTTCTCGATTTCCTTGTTGATGATGTCGAACTCGCGGCTGTTGGAGATGGTGTCAAGCTCTGCCTTCAACTTGTCGGTCTGGGCGTCGCAGTCGGCGATGCTCTGCTTGTCGAGAGCTATCTTGTTGGTAAACTCGTCGATAAGGGAGGTGATGCCGGTCTGGGCGGCCTTGACCATGGCCAGGTCGCTCTCGATGGCCTCCACCTCGGAAGGAAGCTCTCCCCTTCTGAGAATGAGGCTGTCGATGGCCCTGTCCGCCTGCTGGAGGTCGTAGAGGGTCTTGAGCTTTTCCTCGATGGGGACTTCGGAATCGATGAAGTTCTTCTGGAGGGATACAAAGGTCTCCCTGTGGTCAATGGGGGTCTCCACTTTCTTTTTCTTGGTAGCCATATTTCGTGTAAATTATTATCAAGCCTACAAAGGTATGAATTATTTTTGACATAATCCCCTGATTGAAGCTCAAAGCCCCCGGCGCACTTCCTGGAGCCTGGCCTTGATTTCCTTCAGGCTCTCCAGTACCTTGACCCTCCGATCGACGGTCTTGCGCTCGAGGGCCAGTTTCTTCCCGGCTCCGTCGAGCGTCAGTCCCTGGCCTTTCACCAGCAGGTGTATCTGCTTGAGGGTGTCGAGGTCTTCGGCGGTGTAAAGCCGGTTTCCCTTGGCGTTGCGCTTGGGTTTCAGGTACTTGGAGAACTGGTTGGACCAGTATCTCACCAGGGAGGGATTCTCTCCCAGGATTTCGGCTGTCTCCCCGATGGTGTAGTAGAGCTTTTCCATGATATATTGTTAATCCATTGATTGTCCGACTGTAGCCGACATTATCATCATGCCGGCGTATTCTCCGGGCCCGACGGAGGCGAAGAAATGGTCCACGGGGTCCAGTACCGTCGAATCCCTCCTCACCTCGTAGTGGAGATGGGGGGCGAAGGTCTTGCCCGTCATGCCCACTTCCCCTATCTTCCTGCCCTTGGCCACTTTCTGTCCCTTGGAGACATTCACCTGCGCGAGGTGGGCGTAGCGGGTGACATATCCGTTCCCGTGGCTGATTTCCACCATGTTGCCGTAGCCTTTCTTCATGAGTTCCACCTTGCTCACCGTTCCGGGGGCCGCGGCCATGACCGGGGTTCCCTGGGGGGCGACGAGGTCGATGCCTTCGTGGGTGGCGGCCACTTTGTAGAAGGGGTTGAGCTTGCGGCCGACGGAAGCGCCCGTCTTGGTGTAGTCTATCCCTTCGACGGGTAGGCTGAGGGGAGGAAGGGAGGAGGGATTCGAGGAAAGCACCTCCGTGACATGGGCCAGGTTGCTTTCTATGGAGGCCGCCATCCCGTTCAGGCGGACGGCCTTGCGGGAGACGTAATCCACGATGTCGCGGTCGGGAATGGAATCGCTCCCGGAGAGGAACACCGCGTCGTCAAGGGGGCTGCGGGTGGGGGCCACGGCATCGAAAATTTCTTTGTAAATCCTGTCGTCACGCCTCTGCAGGCCCGACACGACATCCTCAAGGAGCTTTTCCTTGCGTACCATCTCCCCGTAACGGGAAGAATAGAGGGCGTTCTCCTGCCTTATTCTCTTTTCCGTGTCGGTGCTGACGAAAAGCGAGAAAATGATATAGTAGAAACAGGCGAGGGAGACGGAAATGAGAAGATACTTCCCCGCCTTGAGGAGAATGTCCCGCACGGACATGCTCACCTTCCTGAATTCGAAGTGGTTCCTGTCGAAAACGTACTTTCCTGCCATGCTCTTCTCCTCCTACTTTCTTTTTCTGAGGCTGAAGGGCTTCAGGACCGACAGGCCCTCCCTTTTGCGGGAGCGTATCATGGATGCGTAGTCCTTGGAGGACATGTCAAGGTCGAGGTAGTTCATGGGATTGACGGGAGAGTCCATGTATATCACCTCGTAGTGGAGGTGGGGTCCCGTCACCTTGCCCGACTTGCCGGATTCTCCCAGGAAGTCCCCCCTCTTCACCTTCAGGCCCTCCACGACGGAAATGTCCTTCATGTGGGCGTACCTCGTCTTGTAGCCGAATCCGTGGTTGATTATGATGCAGTTGCCATAGCCGTAGAACTCGAAGGCGACCGTCTCCACGACCCCGTCGCCCGTGGCATAGACGGCGTTGCCGGGAGGCATGGCGAAATCGACGCCCGCGTGCATCGTGGCGACTCCGCTGATAGGGTCGGCGCGGACGCCGAAGGGGCTGGTAAGATGGTATTTGCGGGGGTTGGGGTCGATGGGCGGAATGGCGGGGATGCAGGAGGCCATGTCGCCGGCCCTGCGGGCGAGGGCGTCCACTTCGTCGAAGGATATGGACTGGGCATAGGTCCGGGCGGAAAGCCTGTCCAGCCTCACCGCCGTGGTCTTGAGGATGTCGCCGGCGGGCAGGACTTCAAGGTCGGAATATCTCTCGGCTCCCCCTGCGAGGGCCGTCCTCTCGGCGGAAGGGATGGGATTCATGCCGAAAATGGAGCGGTAGATGCCGTTGTCGCGGAATTCGAGGGTGGCGAGGGCGTCCTCCACCTTGTCCAGGCGGCGGTCCATCACCTCCACCCTGGAGCTCCAGCGGGCGTTCGCCTTCTTCAGGAGGGCCGTCTTCGGCAGGTCGTGCCCCAGCACCCCGACGTAGAACCAGGCGTAGAGGAAACTCATGGCAAGGCTCACCAGCACGAGGCCGAGACTCTTGAGGAATCTCGACTTCATGGAAACGTCCTTTATCTCGTAGAGAAGGGTCTCCGGATTGAGTATGTATCCCTTGAATTTGGACATCTGCGGGGGCGTTGGTAAAGGTATGGAGAACAAATATACTCATTTTTGAGAATTTTATCATAAATTTGCGTCTTCCAACATATTCAATATATCATTCGGAAACAGTGATGACATCGAAAGAAATCAGAAGGAAATTCCTGGAATTTTTTGAATCAAAAGGCCATGCAGTCGTTCCCAGCGCCCCCATGGTCATAAAGAACGACCCGACGCTGATGTTCACCAACGCCGGCATGAACCAGTTCAAAGACATCTTCCTCGGGAACAAGCCTCCCAAGACAAAGAGGGCTGCCGACTCGCAGAAGTGCCTCAGGGTGAGCGGAAAACACAACGACCTCGAAGCCGTGGGCCACGACGGAAGGCACCACACCATGTTCGAGATGCTGGGCAACTGGAGCTTCGGCGACTACTTCAAGGACGAAGCCATCGACTGGGCCTGGGAGCTCCTCACCGAGGTGTACAAGATAGACAAGGAAAAACTCTACGTGACCGTTTTCGAGGGCTCCGAAGAAGACGGGACGGCCCTTGACGAAGAGGCCCGCGAGGCCTGGAAGAGGCATGTCCCCGCAAACCACATCATCCTCGGCAACAAGCACGACAATTTCTGGGAGATGGGAGACACCGGCCCCTGCGGCCCTTGCAGCGAAATCCACATCGACCTCCGCAGCGACGAAGAAAGGGCCGCCGTTCCCGGCGAGACCCTCGTGAACACGGACGACCCCTTCGTGATTGAAATCTGGAACCTCGTGTTCATGCAGTTCAACCGCAAGGCCGACGGCAGCCTGGAGCCCCTTCCCAACAAAAACATAGACACCGGCATGGGCTTCGAAAGGCTCTGCATGGTCCTCCAGGGAAAGACCTCCAACTACGACACCGACGTCTTCTCCGGAATCATTTCGAAAATCGAAGAACTCTCCGGACGCAGATACGGCGCTGACGAAAAGACCGACGTCGCCTTCAGGGTGATAGCCGACCATCTCAGGGCCATCGCCTTCGCGATAGCCGACGGCCAGCTTCCCTCCAACGTCAAGGCCGGCTACGTAATCCGGCGCATCCTCAGAAGGGCCGTCCGCTACGGCTACACCTTCCTCGGCTTCAGCGAGCCCTTCATCTGCTCCCTCGTCCCGCGACTTGTGGAAGACATGGGTGAAGCCTATCCCGAACTCGCCGCCCAGCAGAAGCTCATCGAGAACGTCATCCGCGAGGAGGAAAACGCCTTCCTGCGCACCCTGGACAGGGGTATCAAGCTGATGGACGACTATCTCGCCAAAAACGCCTCCACGAAGGTCATCCCCGGAGTGGACGCCTTCATCCTCTACGACACCTATGGCTTCCCCATCGACCTCACCGGCCTCATCGCCGAAGAGAACGGCTACACCGTCGATATGGAAGGTTTCAAGAAAGAGCTTGACAAACAGAAGGAAAGGGCCCGCAACGCCACGGCCAACACCTTCGGGGACTGGACCGTCTATCACGAAGGAGACGAGGTCGTCTTCACCGGTTACGACGAGACCGTCCACGAGGGCTCCACTCTCATGAAGAGCCGCACGGTGGTGGAGAAAAAGAAGGAGATGCTCCAGCTGGTCTTCGACGTCACCCCGTTCTACGGAGAAATGGGCGGTGAGGTCGGAGACACCGGAACCATCGTTTCCGGCGACGGAGATGAGATAAAGATACTCAACACGCTGAAGGAAAACGGCCTCACGATACATGTGGCCGAGAAGATGCCCGCCGCTTGCGACGGTCCCTTCACCCTCCGCGTGGATACCGGCAGAAGGACCGCCGTCACCTCCAACCACTCCGCGACCCACCTCCTCGACAATGCCCTGAGGCAGGTTCTCGGCACCCATGTCGAGCAGAAAGGCTCCTTCGTGGGGCCTGACTACCTCCGCTTCGACTTCTCCCACTTCGCAAAGATGACCGAGGAGGAAATCGAAAAGACCGAAGACCTCGTAAACGCCATGATACGGGCCGATTACCCTCTCAAAGAGACCAGAGAGGCGACGATGGACGAGGCCATGAAGATGGGAGCCATAGCCCTCTTCGGAGAGAAATACGGAGACAAGGTCAGGGTGGTGAATTTCGGGCCCAGCACCGAGCTCTGCGGCGGTTGCCACGCCGCCTCCACCGGCCGCATCGGCCTGTTCAAGATTGTGTCCGAGAGCGCGATAGCCGCCGGAGTGAGGAGAATCGAGGCCGTGACCGGAGAAAAGGCGGAGAAGATGGTGCGCGCGATGCAGAACACCCTGAAAGGAATACGGGAAATGCTCGGCAACGTCCCTGACGTGCAGTCGGCCATCGCCAAGACCATCGAGCAGAACTCCGCGTTCAGGAAAGAGGTGGAAGAATACGCCCGCAAAGCCGCAAGGCAGGCGGCGGAAGCCCTCAAGGAGAACGCCGAACTTATCGGAGGCCTCCACGTCATCCGCTTCACGATGACCCAGGAGCCCCAGAAAGTCCGTGACATAGCCACGATTATATCAAAGATAACTACCGACACCGTTTTCGCCGCCGCCTTCGAATCCGAAGGCAAGCCCAACCTCGTCCTCGCCTATTCGGAGAACCTGGTCGCGGCAGGCAAGAACGCCGGGAAGGACATTCGCGACGCGGCGAAGTTCATCCAGGGCGGTGGCGGCGGCCAGCCCGTCCTCGCCACCGCAGGCGGCAGGGACGCCTCCGGCCTCCCCGCTGCCCTCGACGCCCTCATCGCCGCCGCCACGAAATAACCTCCGTCTCCCCCTCCCCGGCGCCGCCGTGAACGAGCGAACCTCGTCCCAAAAATCACAGTGAGCGAGGCATGGCGGCACCGGGGAGGAGGGAGGTAAAACCGGAGATGACGCCGTGAACGAGC
>CAMOVV010000025.1 GCA_946627685.1 uncultured Bacteroidales bacterium | reverse complement strand
CCTGACGGCCCCGGAGTCGTTGACATCTGCGGCAATGGGGAAAATCCCTTCTTTTTCAGGAGATTTCCCGCTTCGGGAAAGGGCATAGACCTTTATTCCCGCCTCGGCGAGAAGGGCGGCCGTCGCCGCTCCGATGCCGCTGCTGCCTCCTGTCACAAGAGCGTTCCTGACTTTTTCTTTCATCCCGGATGGTCTTTTCAATCCGTAAAAGTAACAAATTTCCACGGAAATCCAATCCCTGTCAGGCGATGAAACACCTTTGCAGAAGGTCGGTGCGCACAAGGCCGTCCCCTTCCATCATCGATATGACGGCAGACACCCTTCCATAGGGGATGCCGGTCCGGGAGCAGAGTTCATCCAGCGACACTCCCCGAATCTTCCGAATAAGCCCGGCTATGGCCCGAATCACCGTCATCTCTTCGCTCCCGCCCCCGTATAACCTTTCCACGGTCTCCGTAAAATCCCTTTTCCTGTCCTTTTCGGGGACTCCCAGTCCCAGGGCCGCGGCCAGCCCCTCCGGGGAACCTATCGGCTCGGCGACTTTCTCCCTTATCAGTTTCAGGCACCCCTGGGACCTTGTGTCATCCACCCTCCCCGGCAGGGCGTACACCTCCCTTCCATAGGAGAAAGCCAGGGAAGCGGTAATCATCCCCCCTCCTTTTATCTTCGATTCGGTGAGGACGGTGGCCGCCGACATCCCCGCGATGATCCTGTTGCGGCGGAGGAAATTCACCTTTGCCGGCCCCGTGGCGGGAGGATAGTCGGTGACAAGGGCGCATCCGGGTGTCGAGGCGATTTCTTCCGCTATCGCCCTGTGCCTCCAGGGGTAGATTTCCGTTATCCCCGTCGCCATGACGGCTATCGTCGGGGCTGAGTTGTCAAGGGCAGTCCGGTGAGCCATGAAATCCACCCCGTATGCCAGGCCGCTCACTATGGCCGGCGGCGGAGATACCCTCGAAAGCGCCGCGACTATCTTTCCGGTCCACTCCCTCCCGTACATGGAGATGTCCCTCGTGCCGACGACCGAGACAAAGGGGCGGCCTCCGAATACCTCCCCGGGCGGCGATATACCTTTGTAATATAGTCCCACCGGAGGGTCCTCGCACTCGGCAAGGACAAGGGGGTATCCTTCCTCTCCGAGGCCGACGAAGCCGCAGCCTTCCCTCGAGAGGGCTTCAAGCTCCTCCCCGCTTCGGTCGAGTTCCCTTAAGTTAATCTGGCTGAGGTATTTGGAATATGGCCCGAGAAGGGCCCTCAGCTCCTTTTCGCCCAGCGAGAAGACCTCCCTCGCGCTTCCCAGCCTTTCCAGCATGGCTTTCCCTATCTTCGGCTCGAAGCCGAAAATCCTGTTCATGGCGCACAGGCACACCTTTTCATCATAGTCCGATACATTCATGGTCCGCAGCGTTTTTCTCCCGCAAGATAGGCAGCCGAGCGGCGGAAACAAAAATCCCCCGGGGGTATCCGGAGGATTTTTTGTCTTTCTTTCTGTTTTCCGATTTTTCTTTTGGCCGGAAGCCCCGCCCCGGAGGCCGGGAGCCTAGACGACCAGCATCGCGTCGCCGTAGGGGCCGAAGCGGTAGTTCTCTTCCAGGGCCACCTCGTAGGCGTGCATCACGTTCTGGAAGCCGCCGAACGCGGCAACTGACATGAGCATCGTGGATTCGGGAAGGTGGAAGTTGGTCACCATCGCGTCGGGAATGGAGAACTTGTAGGGAGGGAAGATGAATTTGTTGGTCCAACCGTCGTAGGGCCTCACTTCACTGTTGGTGGTGACGAAGGTCTCAAGGCCTCTTGTTACGGTGACTCCCACCGACAGGACCTTGTGTCCGGCTTTCTTCGCCTTGTTGATGGTGTCGGCGGCTTCAGGGGAAATGATGAGCCTTTCGGAATCCATCCTGTGCTTTGAAAGATCCTCGACATCCACTTTGCGGAAATGCCCTATGCCCATGTGGACGGTAATGAAAGCCTTGTCGATGTCCTTGAGAATCATTCTGTTGAAAAGCTCCCTGCTGAAGTGGAGGCCGGCGGCGGGAACGGCCACGGCTCCTTCGTGGGCGGCGAAGATGGTCTGGAAGTTCTCGTTGTCCTCGGGGGTGACGCGGGGCTTGACCCACTTCGGTACGGGAATCTCTCCCAGGCTGAAAAGGGCCTGCTTGAACTCCTCGTAAGGGCCGTCGTAGAGGAAGCGGAGGGTCCTTCCGCGGGAGGTGGTGTTGTCGATGACTTCAGCCACAAGGCTCTGGTCTTCACCGAAATAAAGCTTGTTTCCGATTCTGATTTTCCTCGCCGGATCGACAATGACGTCCCAGAGCCTCTGCTCCCGGTTCAGCTCCCTGAGGAGGAATACCGTGATGTCGGCCCAGGTTTTTTCCTTTTTGCCGTAAAGCCTTGCAGGAAAGACCTTCGTGTCGTTGAGCACGAAGCAGTCGCCCTTGCCGAAATAGTCGATTATATCTTTGAAAAGTTTATGTTCTATGTCGCCGCTGTCCTTGTGCACCACCATAAGGCTGCATTCGTCACGCCAGCGCGTCGGTTCCTGGGCAATCCTGTCCTTGGGGAGGAGAAATTGGAATTGGGAGAGTTTCATGGTTCAGACTACGTCAATATTTCTGGATGATACTCTAACTATACGGACGTTTATGGAAATATGTTTCAACTTGGAAGAAAAAAAATCGCCGGGGTCAGACTTTTGCCTCCCGGAAGACTTCCTGGATGGAAGGATAGGTGTTTTTGAGGAATGGCGGTAGAGATGATTTCGCCACCCAGGCGGCCTGGCTGATGTCTTCCTCCCTCTGCGGGGTGAGATCGACGGGGTTCGTGTAGAGCATGTCGTACCACCAGGTATGCTTGAGGTGCCAGACGCCCCCTCGGCGGTAGCAGTGATCCGTGACGCAGATCAATTCCCTCAGTTCCAGCTCCTTCACCCCTGTCTCTTCCTGCACTTCCCTCATCGCTGTGACCCTGATGTCTTCTCCTTCTTCCTGGTGTCCCTTCGGGAGGTCCCAGAGTCCGTTCCTGCGGATGAGAAGGTAGTCGTTCCTGCGGTTCGAGACTAGGCCTCCCGCGGCGTTCACCTCCTTGAACTCGGAGCATATTTTCTTGTATGCCGTTTCGGGGTCTTCCGCCGGGATATATACGCGGGCTAGGGTGTCCGACGTTTCGAACATTCCCACGAGGGAACGGATTGAAAAACCGTCCCCGAGATGGAACTCTATGGAGTTGGGATCGGCAAGGGCCTGGTCCTGAGGGGGGCAGATGATGATGGCCCTGTTCTCAAAATATATTTTGCGCATCAGTTGCTTTCAGGGGCGAAAAAAATCCATATATTTGCATCAATTGCAAATTTATGAAGTTTTTCTGAAATGACGGATATTGAAAGGAATCTCGCCGGCGGTCTTTTGGAAATCGGAGCGGTGCTGCTTCGTCCCGAGGACCCTTTTACCTGGGCGTCCGGTTGGAAGTCGCCCATTTACTGTGACAACAGAAAGATTCTTTCGGCTCCGGCCCTGAGGGGGAAGGTGGCTTCCTGGCTGAGCGCGAAGGCCAGGGAACTCTGCCCCGGCGCCGAGGTCGTGGCCGGAGTGGCCACCGGAGCCATCGCTCATGGGGTGCTGGTCGCAAACGAGCTGGGAATGCCCTTTGTCTATGTCCGTCCCTCCGCGAAAGACCACGGCACCCGCTCCCAGATAGAAGGCACTCTTCCTGAAGGGGCGAAAGTAGTTGTGATTGAAGACCTTGTGTCCACAGGAAAGAGCAGTCTGGCAGCCGTCGAGGCCCTCCGTGAGGCCGGCGCCGACGTCCTCGGCATGGTGGCCGTGTTTACCTATGCCTTCCCGCAGGCGGAGGAGGCTTTCGCCGCCGCGGGGGTCCCTCTCGTGACCCTGTCCAACTATCCCGCCCTCGTGCAGACGGCTCTTGAAGCGGGACGCGTCAGCGAAAAGGACATGCAGACCCTGAACCTCTGGAGAAAGGACCCTGCAAACTGGAACAACGTTTAAACTGAATTTGACTTTTGCAGATGCGAAAGTATCCTCTGTTTGAGCCCAGCAGGGGCGAATGAAAGCCTCCTTCCCTGAGGGGAGGAGGTTTGGAGGAGAGGGTAAAGCAAATATTTTTTATATATTTACCCCACCCTTTTCCCGTTTTCCCTCCCCTCGGAGGGAAAAGCTGTCGGCCTCCGGCCTCCGGACAAAGGTTTTCGCAAATGCGAAACTTAAAAACTGAATCTATTATGGCAACAGAGATAGAAAGCAAGCATGCGGTGGTGTCCAAGTCGCCCGCCGAGCTTTACATGGCGTTCACCGACATGCGCAATTTCGTCAATTTCCTCCCCGATGACAAGAAGGAAGCTGTGCAGGCTGATTTCGACAGCATCTCGGCCACCGTACAGGGCTTCCCTGTCGGGGTGAAGGTGGGGGAGAGGGTCCCCTATTCGAGCATCAATTTCAAGGACAACGGGGCCCCGTTCCCGTTCAGCCTTACGATGCACTTCGACCCGGCGGACGGGAACGACCCTTCCAAGACGGATTTCCACCTTGAAATGTCGGCCGAGCTGAATTTCATGATGAAGATGCTTCTGGGCGGAAAGCTCAAGGACGTGATGGACAAGCTGGTAGATTCCCTGGCGGCCGCTTCCGAAGGGAGGATGCCGGAGGGTATGAGCCAGGAGCAGCTCGACGAGCTGAGGAAGAAGTACAATATCTGAGAAGCCATGCCGGGAACTGACCGGGAGACTTTGATTTCCATCCTGGAAAGGGCTCTGGGCCGGGAAAAGGCCGGGAAGTGCCTTCCTGCCTTCGACCTTCCCCCTTCGGTATCCATAAGGTTCAACCCCGGGAAGATATCTTCCCCGGAAGAGGAACTGTCTTACCTTGGAATAAAGGAAGTTTCGCCTTGGTGCAAATGGGGAAGGGACCTTGAGTCCCGCCCGGTGTTCACCCTCGACCCGCTTTTCAACGCCGGCTGCTACTATGTGCAGGACGCGTCGGCCATGTTCCCGGGGATGATTTTCCGGAGAGAACTTACTGGGAATGAGGTGGAATCCCTGGGCAGGCCATTGCGGGTCCTGGATCTGTGCGCCGCCCCCGGGGGCAAATCCACCGACCTTGCCGCCTCCCTTCGCGAAAGGCTCGGCGACGGTTTCCTCCTTGTCTGCAACGAGGTCATGAAGAGCCGCTGCGGCATCCTCGCCGACAATCTCGCCATCTGGGGTGACCCCAACGTGGTCGTGACCTCCTGCGACCCAGCCGCCTTCGCCTGTCTTGAAGGCTTTTTCGACGTGATTCTCGCCGACGTTCCCTGCTCCGGCGAGGGGATGTTCCGCAAGGACTCAGGGGCGCGGGAAGAGTGGTCGGAGGACCTCGTGGCCCTCTGCGCGTCAAGGCAGAAAAGGATTCTGTCCTCGGTCTGGCCCGCCCTGAAGGAAGGAGGCGTCCTGGTCTATTCCACCTGTACCTTCGAGAAGGAGGAGAACGACGGCATCGTCAGGTGGGTCTGCGCTGACCTCGGGGCGTCTCCCCTGTATGGGAATGAAGGAGGGAAAGAAATGGATGTCAACGGATTGGTCACCACGGAATACGGGTATCTCCTTGTCCCGGGACTGGTGCCTTCCGGAGAGGGACAGTACTGCTCCGCGGTCATAAAGGAAGGCGGATGCACATGGAAAAAACGCATGAAGGCCCCTTCCGGCGATGTCATGCCCGCTTCTGTCCGGAGCTGTCTTTCCGGAGATTTCGTCTTTTCAAGGGCAGGGGACACCGTGATAGCGGTCCCGTCGGTCATAGCTGCGGAGGTGGGGGCCCTTTCCTCCCTGCATCCCATCAGAAGGGGAGTCGCCGTGGGAGCCCTCAAAGGAAGGGATTTCGTTCCCTCGGAGGACCTTGTCCTGAGCCTTTCTTTCGCCTCAGGCTCCCTTCCTTCTTTCGCCGCCGACAAGGAAACGGCCCTTAGATACCTTCGCAGGGATGCCGTCGTCCTTGACGGGGCCCCGAAAGGCTTTGTGGTCCTGACATACGGGAATCACCCGGTCGGAGCGGTAAAGAACCTCGGCGGCCGGGTGAACAGTCTTCATCCTCTTTCGAGGAGGGTCCGTATGGAAATAGGCTAAAGGGAGCGGAGCCTTGCCTCTGCGGAACGCCTTTCTCCCTCGTTTTCAGTTGCTTTGATGAGGATGGGAAGATATTTCTTTTCCAGTTTTACATCCTTTTCGTTCCTTGCCAGCAGCACGCAGTTCTTCGCCGCCGTGTAGTCGTTGGGGGAGATTTTCAGAACCTTGTTGTAATACTTCAGGGCCGACTTGTTGTCCTTCTTGTACACGAGGTAGTAGGAGCCGAGATTGGTCAGGAACAGGGTGTCGTTCGGCCAGTATTCGAGCATCTTCTCGGAAAGCTGCCTGAAGGCCTCGAAACTCTGCGGCGTGCCGAGGGTGAAGAAGGAGTAGCAGTATTCCTGGAGGGCGGCCTTGAAGAAGTCGTCGTCGACCGTCATTTCGGGATAGGTCCAGGCCGGGTGGGTGTGATTGTGATAGTCGGCGAGGGCTTTAAGGTCGGCCAGGGCCATGTCCGGACTGCCTTTTTCGTAGGAGAGAAGGGCGGTGGTCTTGAGGAACCTCAGGTCCAGGCGGTTCTTTTCAAGGCCGATGGCTTTGTCGATTGCGGTGGTCGCCTGGGAGAAAAGCTCGTCGTCGAAGGTCGTCACCTGGAAATAGTTGACCTTTTTCCCCAGGGAATCTACCAGGGAGAGGGCCGGCTTCTGTCCCAGATATTTCTCTGTGTCCATGATTTCCACCGAAGTGGTCTGGCTCTTTGAGTAGTAATAGGAGAATTTCGCGGTCAGCATGTCCACGTCTTCCGGCCAGGCGGCCTCCCATTTGTTCAGCACGGTCTCAACTCCCACCCCGGCGGGGCCGAGCTTGGAGACGAGAAGGTTGTATTTTTCCAGGAATTCTTCCTTGGAGGGCTTGTCCTGGGCCTGGGAAATTATGGTGAAAAAGGCCATGAAGGCCGCTGTAGCGATGGTTTTGAACAAATGTTTTTTCATCAGTATCGACGTTTTTGTTTCCGACGGAAGTTTCTTGCCAAAATTGTGCCTTACGGGCGAAAATCACTCTCCGGCTTCCTTTCTGTGCTCGTAGAGCTCCCAGGAATTTATGAGATTCTGCCAGATGGCGTAGAGGCCTCCCGCGACGGAGGTCACCGGAGTGAGGAAGGTGAAGCACACCCAGATGAGGAAGCCGTTGTTTTTCTGCCCGAGCGCCTGTCCTGCCGTTATCCTGGTTACCCTGCCGCCGCTTCGGCCTATCCTTCTCCCGAGCCAGAACTGGAAGACGCAGGTAAGAAGGGAGACAAGTCCGATTCCGGCGATGACCCAGAGAGAAAGTCCGCTTTCCAGAAGGGATTTGGTGGCGAGGGAGATGGCCATTGCCAGGCAGACGCCCCACACGTAGAAGGCCAGGTCGGCGAAGGTCGCCAGCTTTTCCTGAAGGCTTTTCCAGGTGTATCTTATCACCCAGGCGGCGATGCAGGGCAGAAGGAGGATGGAGAATACCCTCACCAGGATTTTCGTGAAAGCGGCTCCGAAGGAGAGGCTGATGGCCGGGTTGACCTTGGGAAGCATCAGCGGCAGCATGAGGGCCGCAAGGCAGTTGGTCAGCACGACGCAGGCCATGTCTCCGGGAAGGTCTCCGCCAAGTTTCCTGGTGATAACCCCCGAGGCCGCAGCGGTGGGGCAGATGACGCAGAGCATCGCAGTCTCTGCCAGAACCTTCATGTCGGCCTGGGAAATGGATGCGGCCCAAAAGCCGAAGCCCAGGAAGGCGACGGTCTGGAACAGCAGAATCCCTATGTGCCATTTGCGGGGACGAAGGTCGGAAGGGGAGATGAGGTTGAACTGCAGGAAGAGCATGATGCCTACCAGGACGGGCTGGAACTCCTTCAATATCCGGTCGATATGGGGCTCGGCGGCGTCCAGGGCCGGAACGAAGTGATAGAAAAGGTAGAAAACCGCTCCGAAGGTCATCGAAAGCGGCAGCATCCAGTTCTTCAGGAACTGCAGGAATGTCGGTTTTTGTTCCATATCGTAAAATGGAACGCAAATATCGGAAAAAATGATAACTTTGCAAGTTTGGACGCATACAATGAACGATTACGATTAATAAAACCAAAATATGAAGAAAGTTCTTATGATTATTTTCACGGCTGCGGCCTTTGCAGGCTGCGGCGGACAGAAACAGGCCGGAGTCCCCGCTTTCGACCTTGGAAACCTCGACATGACCGTCAGCCCCAAGGCTGATTTTTACGCTTATTCCACCGGCGGCTGGCAGAAAAACAACCCTCTTAAACCGGAATTTGCCCGTTTCGGCTCCTTCGATGTCCTCAGGGAGAATAACGTCACCAGGCTCAACGACCTTTTCGCCGAGATGGCCAAGATGAAGGCCGAGAAAGGCACTATCGACCAGAAGATTTCCGACCTCTACAAGATGGGTCTCGACTCGGTCCGCCTCAACAGCGAAGGCGCCGCTCCCATAAAGCCTTATCTTGAAAAGATTTACGCTGCCGCCGACAAGGAGGCTCTCGCCCGCGAGCTCGCCGACCTTCATGACTCCGGCGAGAGCGGCTTCTTCGGCGCCTATGTCGAGGCCGACCTCAAGGACAGCGACAGGCAGATTCTCTATATCGGCCAGGGCGGCCTCGGAATCGGCGACCGCGACTACTATCTCACCGAGGAGAACGCCGCAATCAAGGAAGGTTATCTCAAATTCCTGAACAGGATTTTCACCCTCGCGGGGGCCGAGAATCCTTCCGCGGCCGCGGACAACACCCTCGGCGTGGAAGATGTCCTTGCCTTCAACTCCTGGACCAAGGAGCAGGAAAGGAACTATATCGCCCAGTACAACCCCATGTCCACCAAGGAATTGGTGGAGACCTACAAAGGCTTCCCCTTCGCGGCTTACTTCGATGCCAGGGGTATTCCCGAGCAGGACAAGATCATCGTCGCCGAACCTTCTTTCTTCAAGGCTTTCAGCGACTACTACGCTTCGGCTCCCCTCGACGTCCTCAAGGACTACCTCGCTTCCAGGATAATCTCCGGCGCCTGCGGCTCCGTGAGCGACGACTTCTATGACGCCAGCTTCGATTTCTTCAGCACCCAGATGGCCGGCGTGAAGGAGCAGAAACCCCGTTGGAAGAGGGCCATGGCCGTTCCCAACGGCATCCTCGGCGAGGCCGTTGGCGAGATGTACGTCGCCAAGTATTTCCCCGAGAGCAGCAAGGAGAAGATGCTCGCCCTCGTTGGCAATCTCCAGAAGGCTCTGGGCGAGCATATCCAGGCCCTCGAATGGATGGGTGACAGCACCAAGGTGAAAGCTATGGAGAAACTCTCCAACTTCACCGTAAAAATCGGATATCCTGACAAATGGAAGGATTACAGCACCCTTGACATCGACCCCGCGAAGAGCTATTACGAGAACCTCCGTGCCGCCAGCCGCTGGTACGTGGCCGACAATCTCTCAAAG
>CAMOVV010000024.1 GCA_946627685.1 uncultured Bacteroidales bacterium | reverse complement strand
CCGATTAGCCCAAGAAAAAGACATTCCTGTCTTCGCCGTTCCCGGACTAATGGGAGACCTCAGGAGCGAAGGATGCAACCAGCTGATAAAGGAGGGGATAGCCGAAATACTGTATGACCCTAAAACACTCACAACAATCAACCTTTAAAACTACAAAACATGGGACTCAGAGCAACAGCAATCAAGAAATACGTCATCGAATACGGTGACGCTTCAGGATTCAACTACGACGCCTGGCGACTTGAAAACATCATCGACGATTACTGCGACGACTTCTACTGCGGTAGCGACGGTTGCGCCGATACGGACGTTATCTGGGAAATCAACAAAACAGAATTCGCCGAAATGGTTTCCGAAATAGAAAACTTATCCGAAAAGGAGTTCGACGAAAAAATGAAAAACGACTGGAGTACCAGCAAAAGAAGAGACAACGAGTACACCAAAGAAAACGTACTGAAACTCTTCCGTACCTGGCTCAAGGAAACACCGGACGACAGCAATTACGTCAGGCTCGCTTGGTTTTAATCCCTACGGGTATGGGCCCTTCCCCTGCAAGGGGCTTCGTCAGTAGAGCTGACGGAGCTGTTCCCCGCGAAAATCTCCACCGTGCGGTAGCCCCTTCGCTGCGCTCGGCTGCGGCCCCTTGACGGGGCCTTGCGGTTGTATTTTCGCGGAGAACCCTTGCGGGGAAGGGTTTTATCCCTTTGCCACTTCGCTCAGATTTTCCCCAGACCATGGGCCCGAAGGTCCCATAGCAGGTGAAAATCCAAGCAAAGTTAAGGTATAAAACAAACAACAATCACCATGAAAAACTACATCCTTTCCATCTTCGTAACCGTAGCAGTTCTCTTCATCTCCCTCTTCAACACCAGTGCACAGGTCATCTATCAAGTCATAGACGATAAAATAGTCATGCAGGAGACCTTCACCGTGGATGACAATACCAGCGCAGAAAAGGCCTTCATCCGTTTCTACCAGGACAACAGCGCCAGCATGACGGGAACCGTCTACTGCACCGCCAACAGGCAATACACGGACATGACGCTCCCCGGCCTGAATATATCAAAAGACTACACTGAATCCAGAGGCCTCGTAAACGTAGATATCAAAAGACAGGGAAAAAATATAACCGTAACCCTTACTTCCGATACCGTGGTCCTTTACTTCGACTCAATCTCAGTGGCACATAAATACAATCCGGCAGTCAATTACCCGGTAGCGCCCATCCACGACCAGAACATGACATATATCACCAAGGACGACACCAACGCCACCTTCAAAAGCCTCGTCAACGAGATGCTCCGCATCAAGAAACAGATACGAGATACATACCAGGGCTAACGACAACCAGTAAACAACCACTTACCATGGCAATCAATACCGACATAACAACCGGACAGATAAGAACCACCCTCAAGGAGTACGGCAAGATCTACGAACGGTACCAGAAAAGACTGGAGACCTATATCCAGACATTGCCGATAATAAGGTGGCTGAAAGGGATGCAGAGACCCTACCACCCGATGTACCTGCAAACAAGACTCTACTTCCACGAGGAGGTAATCATTGAAATCAGGTGCAGCCGGGGCCTTTACCTCGCCGTCCGGGACGGTAAAAACGGTTACCTCATACGGGTAACCTCCGACGGGGCGGAAGAAAAAACGCCGCTGCTGGGCTCAAGAGGCATGAACATATCCCTCGAAACGGAGGAGATGATGAAGGAAGTTGCAGATATCCTCATCCATGAACTGAGACAGCCCGAAAACGACATCTTCCGAAAAGAAAACGAGGATAAACGCAACAGAATGGAACAAAAAATCTGGAAATAAAATATTACCATGCACAAAGAAATACAGACCATCTACCTCGACAGTGCTGCCATGATGAACGACGTACATGCTGGTTTGTCAAGTGGCAAGAAAGACTCCGAATACTATCATGAAGGTGAACCGCTAACTATACGTCTTGACACGATACGCCAGCTGAGAAAAGAAACATCTGCAGACGGCAGCATGTCCTACTATCGCCTAAGGGTCTCAGATGATTACCATGACGATATCCTCGTTTCAAAGGAACAGGGCGAAAAGATAAAAGCGACCCTCCTGAAAGAAAATGAGCCGATTGCAAAAGAATTGAACATACTCTCAACGGTCATCCGTAACCTGTATGAGCTCCTGCGAGCACGTTTACATTAATCTGAAAATATGATAGACCTTTCAGCCCTTGAATGCCTGCACCTGGAACTCGTCCTTCCCGATACCGGGGAAAAAGCGAATGTCATCGGGCGCTTCACCAAGACTCCCGTTGACGACGGAGCCGTACCAGCGCCGTATAAGATACACGTCATCCGTCACAAGGAAGGGCTTCCTTACGTCCCCTGCATCCTCAGGGATTACCGTCATGACAACGACAACGACCCTGAGAAAATCGACCGTTTCTTCGGTTATTTCATTACACGATACCCCATAGAGGAAACAAGCCTCAGGATTACCAACTGGTCTTTTTTCACCGCGTGATTACAAATAATTTCCCGTGATTCTAACATGAAATACAAAATCCTTGCAAACATTTATGTAAGTGGCAATGAAATCCAATCAACCGAAGATGCGATAAACGCATTAGACATTATGCTTGGATGCTACGATGATATGGATGATACCGACACCGACATTACCATATCGGTAAAGACAAATGAAAAAGCCTAACTTTTATAAAAAGCTATGTCAAAGAAATACACGATGATAGAAAAGAACCCCTTGCCTCCGGAGTTCAGCGCGTGGTACGGCACGGACGTAGTCCGCACCCCTACCTACGCCGTACTGCCCTCCGGCAAGGAAGTATTTCTTCTTAACAAACTCAACGACATCGTAGAGGATGCCCGAAAGAAGAAGGAAATCACCTGCGACGTGAAGCATGACGAAGAAACATGCACCGACTTTATGCGCCAGTTAGAAAAGAACGAAGGCAAGTGGTTCGACAGGTACAGAACATGGTTCTGGCAACCGAAGGAGGTCAGAGGCATGAGCCCCATCGAGTTCATCCATTGGACCGAAGAAAAGAAATACACCTTCGACAAGGAAATGACGGAAGTATATTTCAAAGAGGACGGTACGGCACGGTTCCACGGGAACCTAAATGAGTTCTCGTGCGCCTTCAGCTTCGATATTATAGACTCCGATATCATCAATGATGTCATCAGGAAAACAAAAATGAAACCCCGAAAGATATAAGGAAATCCCGGACAGACACATGTTCTACACATCCTATTACGGCAACCAGCATTTCGACCTGGATAAGGTCTTCTTTGTACAGGTCTCAAACTCAGCCCCGGCAGGGTTCCCCGTCAATTATATCCTGAAGGAAGTCATTCCTTCCTGGAAAGACATAGTGGAACCCTACAAGAAAGGGTTGCTCTCAGAGACCGATTACACAATCAGGTACAAAAAGATGCTTGACTCACGGGAATTCACGATACGCATCATGCTGGAAGATATCAAGGAGAGGACCGCAGCCCTTGGTCTTCAAGACATCATCCTGCTGTGCTACGAAAAACCCGGCCGTTTCTGTCACCGGCATATCCTTGCGGAATGGATAAAGGAGAAGGCCGGAGAAGAGGTTGAGGAGTATGTAAACCCCGATACATTTGAATCAAAATTATTCTAAAAAAATACGCTATGGAAATCCCGAAAAACGCTATCATCATCAACGGCATCATTTACAGAGCCGTAAAGAAAAACCATGTCCCCGGCCTCTCCCCGGATCCGTGCTCACTGTGCGACATCGGCATGAAAAGAAAATGTATGCAGCCTATGGGCTACCCCAATCATCAACCCTGCGAACTGTTCAACCACGGACACCAGCTCACACACTTTAAGAAAGTGTGACGATAGGATTCTGTCAATAACAAACAAAACAAAAAATGGATTACAATTCCTGGAAACAATCACAAAAGCCCTGTTTCTTCATCTTTATTGAATCAGAAGGAGCGTTTACAATCTGGGTGATGCCGACTATCGAAGATACGAAACAATTTGCTCTGAAAGAGTTCACGAAAGAAGACTGCGTCATTGAAATCTACAAAGTGGATTTCACCTCTAATCAAAAGCAGCTTGACGCCATCAACTCGTGGGAAGAACTCTCAGACAAAATCTTCTTTAATAAAATCGGTTCGGCAACTCCGTTGTTACTTGCACAGACAAACAAAAGTGCATCACTTCTGCCGGGAGTGTTCGAATACGCAACCTACGGAGAAAAATACCAGACGATGGCCTACTGGAGGATCAAGATGGCTATCAGAAAACTTGAAGAGTCGTCACGGCCGCCGAAGGAGATATACAATATCCGGGAATTCGGTACTGGAGACTTCATCAAGGTACGCTTCGTGGCAATGCTCGGGAAGGATTACGACACCCCGGAGGAAATCGTGGTGGACATCCCGGTCAAGGACCTTGACCTCAAGCAAGACCGCGACTCGTGGTTCTATATCTACAATTACAGTCTCGATACCAAAGGGACTCGTATCACCTTTGAAATATGGGGCACACAGGATGCTTTCGACAATCCCAGACTGAGAGGTCTTACCATGCTCAAGGACGGAACCCTGCTTCACCAGCCCCGGTTTGGGGTGAACGTACTTAGGAACGGCGACGTGGGCGAGCAAATCTCCGAAATGGAAATCATGGGAGATGCTGGAGAATGGGGAAAAATCATTTGCAAAGACTAAGATATGCCGACAGGACACTATCTGACACAAGAGCAAATAGACTTCATCAGGAAGCATTTCGCCGATACACCTAACAAGGAAATCGCCAAGGCGCTCGGCATCTGCCTATCTTCCGTAAGCAATGTCCAGAAGAGATACCACCTTACGAAATCACCGGAGCACGAAAAAGCCATGCATAGGTTGTCGGGACTTGCATCGGCGTCCTCGTGGGGAAAGATAGAACTCACGCCGGAGGTGCTTGAAAAACGGGCTGCCTCATTCAAGAAGACCTGGCAGACAGAGAAGGCGCGAGTGGCTTTCGGGCTTCCCCAGAAAACGAAAATCCGTGTCAAGAAATGGAGTAAGAAGAAGACCGAACAGGCCTATTACCTCCGACAGCGCGGGTATATCCTTGACGAGGACCGAAAAATCGCCTTCTTCACCCCTCAAACCCACCGGGCCACAAGGCTCGAAGCCATACCAAGAGGAAGACAGATAGGCAAGCTCAAGTCCTTCTATGAATTTCAACCATACGAAACGAAAAAGTAATACTATGTTATTCCAATTTTCAAAAATAAACCCCATTAAATCAAATCTTTCGGGTAACGAATTCTTTAACACGGATAATATTGTCCGAGTAATCGATTACGAAGATAGGAATCTGGGAGATTATTTCATTGCAGTCCTCTTCAATGCTCCGGATCCGGAGTATTGTCAAAAAGGGGAAGGTTACGAAGTCAATTTCTACTTTGATGAACTCGAGAGTAAAAATGAGGCACTTGAGTTCCTCATAACACACATGAAAGTAGTTGTTATCTAAAACCATAAAACCATAAAGTTCTGTTACTACAAAAAACTAAACAAATCAACAACATAACCCAAAATTCTTAAAAATCATGAAAACATTAAAAACATTCCTGCTTGCCATCATTGGCATCATGCTCCTCAGTTCCTGCTTCGGGAACGTCAACCCAGCCCTTCTCGTCCAGGTCGGAGAGAAAGTCCCGGACTTTACTCTCACGACCACGGACGGAGTCGAGTACACCCCGGAAACCCTCATGAATAGCGGGACTCCCTTCGCCATCATGGTAACCAAGCCCGGATGCGGCCACTGCAAGCAGCGCCTCCTGCAGGTGAAGAACATCGCACCGGAGAACTACCCGATACTCGTACTATCCATAGGTGAAAAAGAGGAGACCATGGCGGAATTCGAAGAATACGGCATTACCTTCCCCGTAGTCGCCCCGGCTCCGCAAGACCTGACACGACGATTCACGCAGATATCATACCCGGTCCTCTTCATCTTCAATAAGAACGGAGTCTGTCAGTCACGAATTCGAACAGAACAGGTCACTGACGAAGACCTCATCAAATACCTTAACGGAACCCCGTTCCCTGAGTAAAAACGCTCTCATCACGGCAATCCTGCACCGCAAAAACCGGGAACGGAAAGGAGGGGACGGCCATAACGGCCGTCCCTTTCCTCTTAACCTAAAGCGCATTCAACGGTAACATTCAGACAAAATGAAAAACACTATAACGCTCTGTTCCCTCGCGGAACACGCGCTGACAAAAAACACCATCCTGAACGCTCTCGAATGGACGGATTCACTTGACATCCATCAGGACATCAAAAGACACCAGGACAAACTCCCGGACATGACGATAGAATACTGCCAGAAGGAGTTTGAAAGGCGCCTCCGGGAATCCGGCCTGCAAATAAAGGTGAAGCGTCTTTTCCGTATCATCCACCCGACATTCGAAGGAACTCCATCAAACAAGTTCTACGACAGCGGGTGGAGGTGGCTGAGACTGTTCGAAAGGCTGGACATCGACTACACCCTCCTTCCCTCGGAAGGGATGAGCGAAGACCTCCAGCTCATAGAGCGCAATTCCCCGCCACTCTACGAGAGAATCAAGAAACATATATCAGAATAACCGCACCATGAAACGTAAAAACATCAAAGTCACCCGCGAGAGGGCTATCCAGATTACCATGAACCATAACGGCGTCAGCCGGGAGATAGCCGAGAAATACACGGACTCGGAACTCCGTGAAGTCCTGAAAAACGCGAGCGGACGGACCTACCGACTCGTAGCCGACTTTTAGGCTCGCCCTCACCGACAAAAAATCAAGTATAATATGAAAAAAAGAGACCTCGATAAGGAAATCTACGAGTCCACACGTAACGTGTTGAACCAGATGAAAGTCACTTTCAGTCAAGTGGCACAAAGGTATCTCATCTCCCTCCTGACCGAAATGACGGGAGACAAGGCCTTTTGTGTGGATATCAGAAAACTGAACGATTTCGGCCCGCAGTTGCACGTGGAAACCCGTTACGAAAAATGCCTCGTGACGAGTTTCGACTACACGGGGACAATCAGCGTGGAGGATATCGGCGGGAATCCGCACAACCTCAAGATAAGCGAGCATGACGGTCAGATGTCACCTCTGTCAGACAACAGCATCATGGATACGATCTTCTTCCTGCAGGAACTGAAGGAAGACATCCAACACGGACGAGTCGTCATGAAGTATGACAAAGACGAACAGATGTTCATCCCTGAATACAAGTAACGCCATGGCAAAAGAGCACATCTATTACGGAAACAAGATCCTTGAATTCCACGATGGTTCCTTCCTCTCAACCAAAATGGTTGACGGAGAGATCCAGGAAAAAACCTGCTTCAGTATGAGCGAGGCCAAGGCTTTCATCCGTAAGCCCCGAAAACAGAAAACCAAGCGGTTTACTCAATTTGTATCCTTGACTCTCAGTGTCGAATTCGATGCCGAAACGCAAAACTACAATACCACCGCTAAAAACGTGATGTCCCAGGAGACTTTTAACAAGCTTCTTGGTCCTGTTTGCGATGGGGTGAAAATCATTAACGTTAAATTCAGATAACACATGAAGATACGAGAAGCATTGAAATCCGCTATCAAGATAGCAAAGCGGAACGGGTATTCAGTGAGCACGCGGGAGAAGCCTGGGTTTATTGGAGTTCGTGTAGTGAGTCCGAACGGGCGCTCTGATTATGAGTATGACTTCTTTGCGGATTCCGATAGTTCCGTATTGAATGAGACTCTGAATGATATGATTAACTGGGTAAGTGCGACGGGATAGAAATAACCAACGTGAAATTCAAATGACAACCATGACAAGACAGGGCGTACTCGAACGCCTAAAGGAACTCATTCCCTCTTTTCGTCGGGAATTCATCGACAAGGACTTTTACGGCGAGACGGGCTGGCTCTATATAGACCACTACGGCCTCAATCTCCCGGAGGTCATACCCGAGCACTACCTTGAAGGCATCAAGCTCAAGCGTAATGACGGTAAAGAAGGCGTTACGATGCGCTATGAAACCTTTCCAACTCTTCTTGAGTGGAAGCGCCAAAAGGGTAAGTTTACGGACAGAAAGGTCGTTTTCTCCTACATGAACTACCCGAGCAACCCCCACCGGTACGGGACGCTTGAGATTGACGGTGTAGAGTTTATCACGAAGACCGATACCGGTTACTCTTCCGGAGGAATCTTCTTCAAAGATTTCGTCAAGGAATACCCTGAAATCGTCAATGCCCATTCCATCTGGGAAGTAGAACTTGCCCGTATTGTGACGCAGGAAGATATTTCCGACAGATCCGTCGACTGGGACATGTACGAGGTCGGATCCCGCACCACACGTTTCACGTCTATGCGGGAACTGCGTCAGACAGCCCTCTACGTCGCCCTCCTCCGGGTCCAAGGACCATTCTACATGGAGAATGACCACGTCATCGGGAACGATAAGAAGAAACTCATCCTCCGCGTGGATGAGAACGATGAGGTGACCTTCTTCAACGGCACCGAGAAAATCCTGTTTTAAACACTTCAAGAACAATTAACGAAAAAGGCAACTGGATTTATATGGGATATTGTTTGTACAGATAAACTGAATACCGCAAAGGACTTTTTGAAAACTGATTGCACTATGAACTGGATAAATATCAAACGAGATTTTCCGAGCGGAGCGATAGTAATATCCTCTGAATACGGAGTAAAGAGTTATTTCTTTTTGAGCAAGCGAGAAGCCGAAAAGAGATATAGAAAGGCTTTCGGACTTAAAAACAAGAAACTGAAACGGATCTAACACCCTAACGATTATGAAAAAGAATAAACCCATCCCAATCTATGTCAGGGATAACGAGAACGAACCTTACCGGAGGGCCACCACCTTCGGCGGCGTAAAGCCGTTCATACGGGAGATGAAGGCCGGCAACGCCGTCCTCTTCCCTTTCTGGGAAAAGAACACCGTCAAGGCGGCCTGCTCCATTCTCAGGAAAAACGAGGGGTTACAGGTCAAGGGCTCGGTAAGATACAAGGGTATGGGAAAATTCATAGAAGTGACAAAAAACTGACACAATGGGACAAAGAACAATGTTTTACACCGTCGCAGAAGACCGCGACGGGAACAAGTGGCTCCGCTCCTATTACTGCCATGACGGCAGCGGGCGCCTGATGCCGCTCGTAGCAATGAAGTGCATCATCAACTCCTTCATAAGGAGCTATAACTGGAAAACCCACGTATCCCGTATAGGAATCGACGTGCCGGAGGACGTGATGAAAAGCGAACACTTCCTGATCCTGGGAAGCGAGGCCGAACTGACGCCACAGTATTTCGGCAAACTGGCCGTAGACAATAATAACGGCGCCATGGTCCTCTTCATCAAGGAATCAGAAAACGCCCTCCAGTACGACAACTACAAGATAGGCTTCCTCCTTGGCCCAGAGGATGAAAAACATGAACAGGGACTTGGGAAAGCCTGGGAGAGGTGGCTCACCCT
>CAMOVV010000023.1 GCA_946627685.1 uncultured Bacteroidales bacterium | reverse complement strand
GTCATCGACGCTCTCCTCCTCCACGGCCCTTCCTTCCAGAGCGGCCCAGTAGTCCTCGATAGCGGAACTGTTCTCACGCTGGGACTTGTAGATAATCTCCTTCGAGGAAGCCCTTTCCGTTCCTTCTCCATCCGGGACCTCGGAAATGACATTCCCGCTGTCGGCGGAAGCCGCCTCCTTCTGTCCATTGGATGAAGTCATCATCCATACAAGGAACAAAAGAAAGAGTGACAGACCGAGTATCACGGCCAAAACAATGACCGTCTTCTTCCGTTTATCGTCCAACTGTAAAGCCATAACAATTCCTCCTTTTTGATTACATCGACATGAACTGCTTGTAAGTGATAATAGCAAAGACAATCGCAAACGCGATACAGAGCCAGCCCAAGAACCGGGCTATATTAGGGAAAAGCCTGTCCTTATCGGAGTCCAGCTTTCCGAAGAATTCCATTAACTTGTCAAACATAGCACTAACGCGATATTGATTCCATCCTTTCGTCCTTGATAACACGGAACTTCTCAAGGAGAAGCCCATGAGGGTTAGATGATGAACGTCCGACATCAACCACCTGCCCGGTTGACACGAAATCAAATTTCGTGATACGGCTCTGGCGCTGGATATACTTCTTACCGAAGTACATTTCCTTATATGGATATGAATTCATATCTATTTTCAGGGAATCCATCACGAGCCACTGGACGGCGTTAGCCTCTTCGAGCTTCTGATAGAACCCCGCTTCATCAAGGTTGTTGTAATACTCAAATGCCGAACGGTCACAAAGATTATAGGCCGATTCCATCTGAATATCAATAGCAGCCCGTGACGGCGGCAAATTGAACATCAGACGATGAAACTCCGTCAAATGAAGTTCCACCTCATGCGGACGGTCCACCTCGGAGCCCTTGGTGGCCGCCAGGGCTACACCGCTGGAGTTATCCACGACATAGATATTGTCATTGTGTGATGCAACGTAAAGCGACGCATACACAAGTGAGCCGATAGCCACCACGGCAGCTATGCCATAAGCGGCGATAGTGAAGAAACGGAGCTTCCGGAAAGACTGCTCAATCGTACCGAAGTAACCTACAAGATTATTGAAACTACCCATATATCAAAACTCTTTAAATCAATAACTACCTTCTACCAAGCGCCTTTGCTCCAGCAGCCTTCAGCGCATTCATGCCATCACCGATACCCGTTCCGTTCTCTGCCCCGCCGCTGCCTGCTGACTCAACAACGTAACTGGTCATCGTAGGTACCTGCCTGATACACATTATGGAGACAATGATTGCACAAACCGTAAGAAGCGGTTCCGTTGCACCGGCAGACAACTCCATGCCAGCCACCATGTCGAGAAGTTTATATGAAACAAACATCACTATCTGCCCTATCGGAATCCAGAGAGAAATGGAAATATATCTTGCAATCCAGGAGGTTGCAGAAGTCCTGTACGGCTGGAAAATAGACAAAGCAAAGGCAAAAGGACCAAGAAGAGTCAGTATGGTTAGGAGCACATAACACTGACACTGCTGTGCAAAAAGGACAAGTTTCATTGCACCTGTCAACAAAAGGCCCAATATCATCAAAAAAGGATGTTGCTCGATATCCGATGAATTAAGACCAAAGCCGCACATATTAGATATCGTCGTAACGAAATCCGCTACACCCCTACCTATCCAATCAAAGAAAGCCTTAACCTTTTCAAGCGCATAATTTCCAACGTCTCTTGCCCTATCACTAAACCACTGACCGATTGAAGAACCGGAGCTATTGGAACTACCAGAAACCCCGTCAGCCTGAGACGCGGAAGAAGTAGAACCGCCACCCAGATGCCTTCCCACTTCCGTTTTTGTCTGGGAAATTGAATTCGCCAAGAACGTTGACACTTTCCCGGCGTAATCGCCAAAGCCCTTGTCAGCCTGTCTCTCAATACCGGCAGAAAAGATATTCACAACCCTGTGAAGAGGATCCGCGACAAAAGTATTGAACCGAGCCACCAGGAGGAAAAGCACAAACGGTCTTACGAGCTCCCAGAACGTAAGGCCCTGTCCGGACACGTAGTCATGCGCAAGACGCAAAAGAACGATACCGGCAAAGACCGCGGCAAGAGTCGCCGCGAGAGCCGAGAAAGCGGCAAGCTTACTTGCCACCACAGCTCCCCTAAGACCGTCAAGGGTGTTGATAACGGAATTTGAACTGAGTATCATCATAACTTAGTCCCCACGTAAGCAGAAAGAATTGACAAAATGAACGAAGCGACAATGATTGCAATCATAATAGAAAAGAAACCCCTCTCGCCATAATCTCCGGCACCATACTCACCACGATTCCACTTGATAAGGACGATGACAGACAAACCTGCCATCAGTAATGCAAGAAGAATAGATATGATATAAAACACATTGCCATATCCAGACCGCAGCTTCGATAAATCCGAACTTTCGAGAACATCCCTTGCAGAGATTGTTCCTTCCTTAACCTCGACAAGTTCCCCGGAACCATCTCCGAAGAAAGCATTGTAATCCTTTGCGCCGGGGCTCATTCCATATGTGCCATAGAAAGACATCGCTTTCCTTATGTTCTCAGGCGTAGCGGCCCCACTAAGGGCAAGCATAGATGCCGTCATGGAACGGGTCTCGTTGACAGAATCAAAAACGCTCGTGGTCTCTCTCTTAAGCCTATCGGCCGCCGCAGCGGCCGCCGCAGCCTCCTGAGCAAGCTGCTGTTTCTTCTGATAATAATCAAGACTCTTGTCACCCAATATCTCCTGCGCCCTCTTATAAGACCTTGACACGTTGTCAACAAGATAACCGGTCCGGCGCATCATCTGCGCTGTCACTGACGGATCAAGGTCACTCATATTCTCACCGATATACTTCAAATAGGTGGAATAAGACTCCAAGGTGGAGTTCACAGACTCAACCATATAAAGCATCTCCTCTGAATTACGGATATACTCGGTGAGTTTCTTCACGGCTCCCTCGCCGCAGATCTGGTCGAGCCATGCAGTCTGCTTCTCCTGATGCATGAGGCCTTCCCAGGCGTTCTGGTTTTCCTCAAACCACTGGAGTACCTGCTGCCCGAACTGCGTAGCCCTCTCCGCGATAGATGCCGCATCGGTCACGGGTATCTGCGCATGGACATCCTCCCTGCCGGGGCAAAGCAAAAACCCGACAGAGAGAACGCCCGCAAGAATATATTTGACTAACTTTTTCATTTCTTCTTTGATTTAGCAAGTTCCTCTATAGCGACAACGATACTGCCCCTCTCACGGGCGAGCTGCATGAGTTTCTCCTTCTTGACGATATCGGACTCGTAAGAGATAACGCCTTCCGGACTCTCCTCAATGGAATAGACGCCGTAACAATCCAGCATACCGATATACACATCGGTATAATACGGCAGCTTCGGGTCATGCGCCTTGCCCATAGAGAGAATGATATCCCTCTGATGCCCGGTAAGGGCCAACACAGCGGCCAGATCATCGAACTTCTTCTCATTCTTCTTCTGGTTAAGAAGAATCTTCGTATCAGAGTTCACGATAATAGACTGGCGGATAACCTGAGACTTGAGGATATCGTCAAGTTCCTGGGTGATAACCATGGCCGAGGTCTGGAACTTACGGGCGGTCTTCCACAGAGACAGTATGAACGGTTCGAAGACGGGGTTCATGATAGCGGCCCAGGCCTCGTCGAGGCCGAAACGCTTGAACCCGCCCGTAGAGCGCATCTTGATATTGAAAGTGTTCATGATGAACAGGATACAAAGACTATAGAAAGTCTTGTCTCCGTCCGCAATCTTGTCCACCTCGATGACGGTGAACCTGTCGGACACGAGATCCTTCGGCTCAGGATTGTTAAGGAAGAAGGCGTACGTCCCGTCAGCAGAGAAGGAAGATAAAGCCCGAAGCATCTCGGCCACGTCGAACTGGTCCGGAGTGACGGGGTTATACGCAACGATGAAGGGATTCTCCGGCAGTTTCTCCACCTCGCCCCTGTCGTTCAGGACAGGAACGATACGAGGCATGATGCTCTTGGCAACGAACTGATAGAAATCGTCGAACACAGGATGCACCATACCCTTGGCCTTCGCCATATAGATGAACTCCGTGACAATCTTCTCCAGTATAGCGAAGTTAGCGGCTATCCAGCCGCCCTTCGGCTCCCAGAGGAACTGGATAGCCGACAGGAAAGCCTGTATGCCATCCGCATCCTGACGGAGACGCCCGCGGTCGTCCACCCAGTCCTCCCAGCCGACAAACGGATTGAATGACGGCGGGTTATCCATATCCCAGGTCATATAGGTACCGTCCTTCCCTCCGGAGAGTTCGTGTATGACACCCGTCAGGCCCCTGTAGGAGCCGCCCTTGTCAATCATGAACACCGCTTCGCCATTGTCATAACACTGACGAAGGAAGTAGTTCATGAAGAACGACTTACCTGAGCCGGAAGGACCAAGGAGGAATACATTGAAGTTGTCAATGTGATGTAAGGCCTGCGCCCTGAGCTGTATGTCAATAGGGACAGGAATATGACGCACCCTGTCGGTGACGAGGAACTGACCTCCGGGCATACCGTCGTCATACGACTCGTTAATACCCATACAGAGCATCGACACCAGTTCCTGAGTCATGTAGTTATCCTTACCCAATTCGGCCGCACCTCCGGGACACCCTGCAAGGAAAAGAGAAAACAGGTCGTCAAGAGGCCTTGAACCGACGATATCCATCCCGGCGAACGCCTTGGACACATCACCCCGCAACTCCTCCTCTTCACCTTTCTTACACCAGGCAAGGAGGTTCATGTGGGACATACATACAAGCAAGGTGGATTCCCTGACCTTCAGCAGGAAATCCTCAAGTTGCTTGGAGTTAACATTGTTCCCCGCATCCTTGGACATTGACAGCATCTTGCGACGACGCTTGTCAAGGTCGCGCAGGAGTTCCTGCTGGTCGGGAATGACGATATACTGATTAACGACATGCTCACAGTCAAGCCTGGAACCGATACCGGAAGCGAAAGACAGATAAACACTCGAAGTCTCTCCGGAGAGTTCCACCACCTTCGTGATATTGGAAATGGAATTGCCCTGAAACTGTTCCGACTCGGATATCTTGAAGCCAAGAAGACTCTTGTCTCCAATCTCAAGACGTCCGGGCTCGACATAGATATCGTCACGGATATTGTCACAACGTCCAAGGGACAGATACTCCTCGATAAGACCGGGCTTGCTTCCCAAGCCCTCTATCTCCTCAGTCGACAGGGCACGTGCCTTCATATAACCGTTTCCCAGGACGACGGTGATGAACTCCGCCGCCTTGGCCGCCATAAGGTCGATATCGGACTCTTTCGGGAAAGCAAGGAGGTTCGACGGGAATCCGAAACCCGCCGTGCTGGAGTTGGACCGCAAGACCGAGAGTTTCCCCGCGAAAGTGAGGAAAAGAAACTGACGGTGAGTCATGTAACTCCTACCGTCGAAATGCGCGTTGAAACTGTCCGACAGGAAGCCCTTCCCGAAGGTGCCTTTCCATTTGTTCCGCAAATAGACATCCTGTCTATGCAGGACGGTCCAGGCGGGGAGAAGCTTGACGGCGGACTCAAAGGAGTGGACTATCTCGTCGTATCCCGCTTCGGTAATGGAATAAGCCGGAGGCAACGTAACCTCCCAGCAGAAAGTCACATCACCGCGCCTTGACACGATACAACCATCCTTGACCGACATCACCGGCAAGACATCATACAAATCCTTACGTGAACCCTTTACTGTCATCTTACAATACTACCACTTTGAATCCAACCTGTCCCGACGCCACAGGTGGCGGAAAGAGAAAGGCGGGACCTTGATGAAACGGACATACCTCTTCGAAGCAAGCTTCATCGACAACTGCCTGTCACTGTATTTTGACTGGAGCGACATCACGAAGCCATACCCAACCACTCCAAAAGCAAAGAAAGCGAGGAATCCGAAAAAACCGGACGTCGCAGAGCCGACCATGAATGCGGCGAAAAGTGCCCCTCCGAGATAGATGCCGAACCACGTAGTGAACCGCCCGCGGATTCCGAAGAACGCGGACGGCTCGTCAAGGGAACGATACAGGGGCCTCTTCATCACTATGCGCCGTTAAGCATCGTCATACGGATGACCTGCAGGATAATAACGAAGATTATGATACCGGCTCCGACCTTGATAAGGGCGTCATTGGAAGAAGGGTCACCCTTGAGGTACTTTAGCAGGTTCGGGGCCAGCATAGCCACGGCTGCCAAGGCGCCGATAACGGAAATCAGGTTGATAACCGTTCCGGCCATCTGGTTAAGCTGGGTGGTAGCACCGTCAAGGATAGTCTTCGCATCCTTGGCCTGAGCAGAGGCCAGTACAGGAGCGAGAACGCTCATTGACGCAAGTGAGGCACGTCTGAAAAATGTTGCAAGTTTGGTTTTCATAAGTATAAAAATGATTAAGTGTAACTCATATCACCACTGGTCGAGGGATTCAAGCCTCTTCCAGAGAAGGTCGTTCTTACCGCCGTTGGGGTCAAAACCGAGATTGACGATCTTGGGCTTCGGTGCGGAGTCATCCGACTTGGCCCTGCCCTCCCTCTCTTCCACGCTCGCCCTGACGATAGCATCAAACTCCTCGATAGTCTTGTTATCAAGATAGTGGAACTCGTCTTTCCTCGACACCACACGCGCCTTCTCCTCCTCAGTCCAGTCGTGATTGACTTTCAGGTTAAGCCTGCGTTCAGCGAAGTCCACGAGTTCCGGATCCACGAGTCCCTTGCGGAAACTGTGAGCAATGAATTTCATCAGGTCAATCGCCAGCCTTGAATCCCGATCATCATCGGACTCGTTATGGTCCTCGTGGGGGAAATCCAAGGTGACTATATAAGACTCGTCCACCTCCCTGATGTCTTCCGGCACAGGCTCCGCAGCGGGAGCCTCACTACGGAAGACGGGTGCACCGGTGACGGGGTCAACCTCAAACTCGCCTTCGGCGGGCTCACCGTCGGTCCCCTGTCCGTCTTCCCCTGTATGGTCGTCGGAGTCCTCCCCATCACCGTCCCCCTCGGGGGCGCCGGTGCTCTCGAAGAACTTATCCAGACGGTGCCTCGCCTCCTTACGGACCTCCTCAGGATAGGTCATGTTGTCGACAATGGCAAGAAGGTCCTTCGGGTCCTTAGGGAAATTGAAGTCGATTGCCGATGCCGCCGGAGCCGGGGCCTGCGTCCCCTCTTCGGCAGGCTCCTCCGGAGCGCCATCCCTGTTGAACTCGACGGTGTAGCCGAGGGAACGGAGTTCCTCGGCGAGGGCCTCCCTCTCTTCGGGAGAGAGGTCATTGCGACGCCAACGCTCAATGGGAGTCTCCTCCCTGTCAGCAATGGGGTCATCCAACTCGTTGTCGAACGGTGCGGGGCCGTCAAGATACAAGTCGTCAGAATAAATCTCGACGACGGTCTTGCCGGGAACGGCACTGCGTACACGAATCATAGCCACGTTAGGAGCGGGTTCCTCCTTCCGGGTCGGAGCACGCTTGGCTGAGAAGAGCACCCAGAGAAGCACGCCTATGGATGCGAACGCCAGAAAGGCGAAGATGATAATCAACAAATTTCCCATGATTCTTTATTTTAAAAAGACATACGGTTTAATCATACCCTGGACCCTTCGGGATGCGACGCAAGCCATTCCTTACGGAAATCCTCATAGGTCTCCTTGAAAATCTCACTGTTCTGCAGGCCGGAACTGAGCAGGCTCATGAGGACGAAACGCTTGGTGCGCCCCTCACGCCTTACTATCTCGTCGATACAGTTAAAAATGAACGCCACGTCCACGTCCGTTCCCTTCTTCCCCGCGTCGCTCTTCAGACCGGTGATGCTCGTGTAGAGATTATTCTTCATCTGTTCACTCCCCGAAAGGGGCTTTCTTTTCATTGCCATAACAAAATCAATTTTGTGCAAAGATACATAATTTTCAATCAAAACAAAACTTTTACAAAGAAAACAAAATATTTTTTGTTGTTTACATCCCATCCCCCCGCTCCTTTGATTGTTTCCCTTTTTCCCCTCCCGCGAAGGGACGGTCGGTAAAATTTAAGACACCTGCGGCGTCGAAATTTTCCGGCCTTACCCTTCCGTTCCGTTTGCGCTTTGTATTTGCCAAACTTTTCCCGGAGCCCTTGCGGGATAAGAATCCCGTAAGGGGCGGAAAAAGGTTCGGCAATTTAGCACAAACTCGCTTTCGCACATTTTTGAAACTGAAAAACGAACAATACATGAAAAAACTAACTAAGATCAACTCCGTCAAAGAGCTCCTGCAGCTCGTGGACGCCGGCAAAAAGAACTTCATAGTGAAGGTGGCGCCGGGCATCAACTACACCAAGACCATTCTCAAAGAGAAAGAAGACAGGTACCTCGTGACCTCGTTCTGCAAAGGAAGCATAGTCACAAGGAAGGAACTGGAGGACAAGACCGAACTCGTCCTCGGACAGATATCCAAGGGAAGGCTATGGGTAGCACAGTAAAACAAATCATCCTCGATATCGCCATAGACCTCTCCGTCACGCTGGTAAAGACACTTGACAGGTATATCATCTACGCCAAGACGGATAAACCCTATATCAAGAACGTAAGAAACGACGCGGTGGATATCTGCACCACCCTCCTTATCCTCAAAGCGGAGGAAGAGGGTGAACAGATAGATGACAACAAGGTCAGCTTCATGCTGGCCCTCCACGGCATCAGTTCGAAATGAAAAGGCGATACCGGAAACGATTACTCCCCAGGAAAGAAAAAAAAGAAACACGACATGAAGAACAATACACTCAACCAGAAAATCGCAGACACCCTCAAGGATTGCGGAAACATCATACTCCCTGACAGGCAGTGCAACACCGTCGGGGACTGCACCGAAGTGTTCCTCCATGAGGACTGCTGCATGAAAGTGAATAGGTTTCCGAAGACCATCACCCTTAACGGTAACACTCCGGCCACCCGGAAGAGCGTCAGGCTCATCAACACCGTCCTCTCCCTGTTCGTCAACGACAGGGTTGTGACACGCAACGGGAACTGGTACCTCGTCAACAAACAGAATGTCTGGAACCTGTTCTCAGGAAAGCAATTAACCCTAAATTTCTCATAACCATGGAAGAAAAAGACAACAAGAAGACACCCAACGCCTCTGAAAAGAACGTTGAGTTCTACAACATCCTCAGAAACGTTCCCCAGGAAGCGAAGAAAACCATCAGCGAAGGACGCCTGCGCGGCAAGACCGACATCAACCCCATGTGGCGCATCAAGGCGCTCACGGAGGTCTTCGGACCCTGCGGCATCGGCTGGGAAATCGAAATCACGAACAAGTGGCTGGAAGCCGGCAACGCCGACACCACCGTGGCCTTCGTAGACCTGAACCTGTACGTCCGTGACCCTAAGACCGGGCAGTGGAGCGACCCCATCCCCGGCAACGGCGGCAATATCTTCAAGCGTAAGGAGGGCTCAGGCAAGGACTACGTCGACGACGACAGTTACAAGAAAGCCATCTCCGACGCCATCGGCAGCGCAGCAAAACTCCTGGGCGTGGGCG